>CAXABH010000035.1:0-10703 GCA_963966925.1 uncultured Rhodobacterales bacterium | reverse complement strand
GAACAATTTCTAATCGTAAGGGCGTGAATGTTCCCGATGTAATCCTGCCCGTGGCTGCCCTGTCAGAAAAAGATCGCGCGGATTTAGAATTTGCTTGTGAATTGGGAATTGATTGGCTGGCCCTATCATTTGTTCAGCGCCCCGAAGATTTGGTTGAAGCGCGCGAGTTGGCCAAAGGCCGCGCCGCGATTTTGTCCAAGATTGAAAAACCATCTGCTGTTGAACGGTTTGATGATATTTTGAATGCCTCTGATGGTATCATGGTTGCGCGGGGCGATTTGGGTGTGGAACTGCCTGTGCAAAACGTACCGCCCATTCAGAAACGCTTGGTGCGTAAATGTCGCGCAGAGGCGAAACCGGTAATTGTCGCCACACAAATGTTGGAAAGCATGATCGAAAGTCCCATGCCCACACGGGCCGAGGTTTCGGATGTTGCAACTGCAATTTATGAGGGGGCAGACGCGGTCATGCTATCTGCGGAATCCGCTGCGGGTGGCTTCCCGATTGAGGCGGTTACAACTATGAACAATGTCGCGGTTGAGGTGGAAAACGATACAACATATCGCACCATCATGGAAACATCGCGCACAGCACAGCGCACAACCGTTGCCGATGGGATCGTATCGGAGGAACGCGAAATAGAGGAAACAACGGATATTAAGGAGATTTGTTGCTATACCCAATCTGGGACAACCGCATTGCTAACTGCTCGCGAACGCCCCCGCGTTCCAATCATCGCAATGACATCGGAAACAAATACCGCCCGCCGCCTGGCCCTGACATGGGGCACAAATTGTGTGATGTCAGGCAGCAAAGACCGATTTAAAGAGGCGGTGGTCAGCGCCGTGCGCGCCGCATTGTCCGAAGGCTATGCCACCCAAAGCGACCAAATCGTGATCACCGCAGGTGTGCCGTTTAATATCCCCGGAACAACAAACATCCTGCGCGTCGCCCCCTGTAACGAACGCATGATCTATGCGATGGATCCTGAGTAAAGTGCTTGGCGGTTTTGCCAAATCCACGTCGGTAAAGTTATCTTCGATGTAATGTTCGCCTGTGTCATCCTTGTTTTGGCTGGCCTTTCAGGCGGTCCAATAAGGTATTATACATGTTCGGAAACAAGCGCTGAGTAAAAAGTAAGGTTGCCAAAACGCTATGTACTTTGGACCAAATAGATTGCGCAAACCAGAATGCCGTGATGACACCGAATACCATGACAAACAGCAGGAGTAATTTACCGACGACGTCATCTCACGTCCTCATTGACGCTAAGTCCATCGCGTTCGGTTCGTTGAAATTTAATTAAGTTACACGCTATAGTTCACATCGCGCATAGTATATGGCGGGCAGAATGCGACGTATGTATTCTATACCGGAATATAGGTCAGGTTTCACGGAAACTATGGGACATGGCTGTTTTGATGCGCAATTGTACGACTTTGGAAATCTTACTTGAATGGTTGTGGCTCCAATCGCAGGTTATTACCACATCATTTTAAAGGTTATCTTGTTTTGGAAACTAAAACGATTTCCATATTTCGCTGCCAAAACTGGCTTGCACCCCCCTTACAACCACGCTATACGCTCCTCTCATTACGTGGCCGGCGAAGGGCATGCCGAGTCGCGTTGTCACCGATCTAATATTAAGGAGACGGAAATGCCTAAGATGAAGACTAAGTCGAGCTGCAAAAAGCGGTTCAAAGTTACGGCTACGGGTCGCGTTAAGACTGCTCAGGCAGGGAAGCGCCACGGTATGATCAAGCGTACAAACAAATTCCTTCGCAACGCGCGCGGAACAACAGTGATGTCAACTCCTGATGAGAAAATCATCAAGAGCATGATGCCATACGCACGCTAAGGAAGGAATAACACATGTCACGCGTCAAAACAGGTCCAGTTACCCATCGTCGTCACAAGAAAATTCTTGACCAAGCCAAAGGCTACTACGGCCGTCGCAAGAGCACATTCAAAGTTGCCGCGCAAGCCGTAGACAAAGCGAACCAGTACGCAACACGCGACCGTCATAATCGCAAGCGTAATTTCCGCAGCCTATGGATTCAGCGTATCAATGCAGGCGTGCGCGCGCACGACGAGGCATTGACATATAGCCGTTTCATCAACGGTCTATCACTTGCGGGTATCGAAGTTGATCGCAAAGTGTTGGCCGATCTTGCTGTGCACGAACCAGATGCATTCAACGCGATCGTTGATCAAGCCAAGGCAGCACTTGCGGCATAAGCCAAGGCAATAACAGACATTCCAAAGGCCGTGCAGTTGCGCGGCCTTTTGTTTTTTAGGATGTGCGCGACTGAGAGGTGGGCAAATACCTTGCACTGATCTGTGAATATGATAGCAGGGTCGGGCATCCAAAATAGGGGATATCAATGGACGATTTGCGGCAAAAATACCTAGACGCCATTTCGAACGCAGCAGATGAAGCCACACTTGAGGAAACCCGCCTTGCCGCTGTTGGCAAAAAGGGTGAGGTCAGCCTAAAGATGCGTGAATTGGGCAAAATGACCCCAGAGGAACGTCAGGTTGCAGGCCCTGCGTTGAATGCCCTTAAGGATGAAATTAACAGCGCGCTTGCCGCAAAAAAGGCGGCACTGGCAGATGCTGCGTTAAACGAACGCCTGAATAGCGAATGGTTGGATGTGACCTTGCCATCGCGGGGACGCGGACAGGGCACAATTCACCCGATTTCCCAAGTGACCGAGGAAGTCACCGCAATTTTTGCCGATATGGGATTTGGTGTGGCCGAGGGGCCGCGCATTGACACCGATTGGTATAACTTTGATGCATTGAATATCCCGGGCCATCATCCCGCACGGGCAGAAATGGACACCTTCTATATGCACCGTGCTGACGGCGATAATCGCCCGCCGCATGTGTTGCGCACGCACACCAGCCCCGTGCAAATTCGCACTATGGAAAAAACAGGTGCGCCCGTCCGCGTTATTTGTCCAGGCGGTGTTTATCGCGCGGATTACGATCAAACTCATACGCCCATGTTCCATCAGGTCGAAGGGCTAGCGATTGACAAAGACATCTCAATGGCGAACCTGAAATGGGTTCTGGAAGAATTCGTAAAAGCCTATTTCGAAGTGGATGATGTAGAACTGCGTTTCCGTGCATCACATTTTCCATTCACTGAACCCTCTGCAGAAGTGGATATTCGCTGTTCATGGGCAGGTGGCCAGTTGAAAGTGGGCGAGGGCGATGATTGGTTGGAAATCCTTGGCTCTGGCATGGTACATCCCAAGGTGCTGCAGGCGGGGGGTATTGACCCAAATGAATGGCAGGGCTTTGCCTTTGGGATGGGGATCGACCGCATCGCAATGCTGAAATACGGTATTCCAGATTTGCGCGCCTTCTTTGACAGTGATCTGCGTTGGTTACGCCATTATGGGTTCAGCGCACTTGATATGCCCTCAATCCACGCGGGACTTAGCCGGTAAACCACTGTGACGTCTTTGTTGATCATAGAAGCCAATACACCTGACATGGTGGCGCGGGGCCGCCGTGGTGCTGAGGGGTTTGAACAGGCCTTTGCGCACCTTGCGCCTGACGCAGATTTGCGCGTGCTTAATCCCTATGCGGATGCGCTGAACGCTGATGATTTAGCGGGTGTTGATGGGGTGGTTTTCACTGGGTCTGGCGTTTCATGGTCAACTGACGCACCCGAGGCTGCGTGTCAGCGCGCGGCTATGGAATTGGTCTTTGATGCGGGGCTGCCCAGTTGGGGCAGTTGTAATGGAATGCAGTTGGCGGCTGTGGTTCTTGGTGGGCAAGTCGCTGCCTCACCCAATGGATTAGAGGTAGGCGTTGCGCAGGCAACGCGATTGACACCTGCGGGCCAAACCCATCCGCAATTTAAATCACGCAGTGCGGTGTTTGCTGTTCCTTGCATTCATCGGGATGAGGTATCGCAGCTGCCAACAGGGGCCGTCAAATTGGCGGAAAATGATCATTCCGAAAATCAGGCGTTTTCCTATGATAACGGGGGCGTATCATTTTGGGGTGCACAGTATCACCCTGAACTCCACCTAATGCATGTGGCCCATTACCTAGAGGATGACGACAGCATTTTTGCCGGCAAATTGGATCTGATTGCGGATCTACATAATGCGGAAAACGATACGCAGGCGGCAGCGCGACTGGGCACATCACAAGATGCACTGACAGCATCATACCGCACAATCGAACTTGCCAATTGGTTGGCACATGTAAAACAGCACGCGGATCACACGCGGCAACAATGATGGAATAAGACGATGAAATTCACACTCTCTTGGCTGAAAGACCATCTGGAAACGAACGCATCCCTTGATGACATTCTGTATGCTTTGACAGATTTGGGGCTTGAGGTTGAAGGCGTTGAAAATCCTGCCGAGCGGTTGGCAGATTTCACCATCGGCAAAGTTGTGCATGCGGAAAAACACCCCGATGCAGATAAGTTGCGTGTGTGTCAGGTGGAAACCGACGCGGGCAAAACACAGATTATCTGCGGTGCGCCAAATGCGCGTGAAGGGATCACCGTCGTCGTTGCCAAACCTGGTGTTTATGTGCCCGGTATTGATACGACCATTGGTGTGGGCAAAATTCGTGGCATCGAAAGCTATGGCATGATGTGTTCTGAGCGCGAGATGGAACTGTCGGATGAACACGACGGCATCATTGAGCTGCCATCAGGCGAGGTGGGTGATCGTTTCGTCGATTGGTTGGCTGAACATGATCCTGCCAAGGTCGACACAGTGATTGAAATCGCAATTACCCCAAACCGTCCTGATGCGTTGGGCGTGCGCGGGATCGCGCGTGATTTGGCCGCCCGTGGTTTGGGCACGTTAAAGATGCGGGATGCTGATCCGATCAAGGGCACATTCCCATGTCCGATCAGCGTATCCATTGATGAGGATACTTTGGCACAGGCCCCTGTCTTTTATGGGCGTGTTGTGCGCGGCGTTAAAAATGGCCCAAGTCCAGCTTGGCTACAAGATTGCCTGAAGGCGATTGGTCTGCGTCCGATTTCCACCTTGGTGGATATCACCAATTTCTTTACCTACGATCGCAACCGACCATTGCATGTGTTTGATGCGGATAAGGTCGCAGGAAACGCATTGCGCGTTCATCGCGCGGCAGGGGGTGAAACATTCAACGCATTGGATGAAAAAGAATATACGCTGCTTGAAGGTATGACCGCGATTTCTGATGCAAATGGCGTTGAAAGCCTTGCTGGTATCATGGGGGGCGAACATTCAGGATGCACGGATGAGACAACAAATGTCTTTATCGAAGCGGCGTTTTTTGATCCCGTGCGTACGGCATACACGGGTCGTGCATTGAAAATTCATTCTGATGCGCGCTATCGTTTTGAACGCGGAATTGATCCTGTATGGACGCCAATTGGTTTGGATCATGCAACACAAATGATTTTGGATTTGTGTGGGGGCGCGGCATCCGATGTTGTTGTAGCCGGCGCAATTCCCGATCATTCACGCGCCTATCGTTTGGATACGGATCGTGTTCAATCTTTGGTTGGTATGGAAATTTCTGCAGATGAACAACGTAAAACATTGACCGCGCTTGGGTTTGAATTGGATGGGGACATGGCGCATGTTCCCAGCTGGCGCCCAGATGTTTTGGGTGAGGCGGATTTGGTAGAAGAGGTTGCGCGTGTCGCGTCCTTAACCAAACTACAAGGCAAACCATTACCACGCATCACAACAGGGGTGCCCAAGGCGATCCTGACGCCGATGCAAAAACGCGAACAAACTGCACGCCGCACGATGGCAGCACTTGGGTATAATGAATGTGTGACATATAGCTTTATTGATCGCAAATCTGCCGAACTCTTTGGGGGCGGGGATGATGCGACCATGCTGGAAAATCCAATTTCCAGCGATATGAGCCATATGCGCCCCGATCTTTTGTCAGGCCTGTTGCAGGCGGCACAGCGCAATCAAGCGCGCGGATTTTCCGATATGGCCTTGTTTGAGGTTGGCCCCGCATTTCATGGCGGCGAGCCAGAGGAACAAAACCTTCAGGTTGCTGGCCTATTGGTTGGTCGCACGGGTCCCAAGGATGTTCATGGGGCCAGTCGCAGTGTGGATCTGTTTGATGCGAAGGCTGATGTTGAGGCTGTATTGGCCGCACTAGGTGCCCCCGCAAAGGTGCAAATTTTGCGTGATGGTGCAAGTTGGTGGCATCCCGGGCGTCACGGTCGTATCTGTCTAGGCCCCAAGAAAATGTTGGCCGTGTTTGGTGAAGTACATCCCAAAACATTGGCAGAGATGGATGTTAAAGGACCAGCGGTTGCCTTTACCATTTGGCCTGCGGAAATCCCAATGCCACGCAACGCGTCAGCAACGCGTCCTGCGCTGCACCTGAATGATTTGCAAGCAGTTGAGCGTGACTTTGCCTTTGTTGTTGATGCCAATGTTGAGGCATTGACATTAGTCAATGCGGCGGCTGGTGCGGATAAGGCGTTGATTGAAAATGTTCATGTGTTTGATGAATTCATCGGCGGATCATTGGGCGATGGTAAAAAATCATTGGCGATCACGGTGCGACTGCAGCCCACAGATGGTACATTGACCGAAAAAGACATCGAAGCGGCCTCTGCCAAGGTTGTTGAAAAGGTTGTCAAAGCGACGGGCGGCGAACTGCGCGGTTAATTTCCAACCCTCTTTGCGAGTACCTAAAAAAGCGACGTGATTTTCTACGTCGCTTTTTTTAATGGTCGCTCAATTGTGACATCGAATTTGAAAAATTCCCATAGTGTTGCAGACTTCAATCGCTAAACGAGTCGTGTGGAGTTAATTTTGGGGAGACCCAAGAGATAGGTAGGGATGGACTAATGCTACAAGAATTCAAAGATTTTATCGCTAAAGGCAATGTCATGGACATGGCCGTAGGGATCATTATTGGTGCTGCGTTTACCGCAATTGTCAAATCAATGGTGGGGGATTTGATCAACCCATTTGTTGGTTTGTTTATGGGTGGTGTTGATTTCAACAACCTGTTTGTTGTTTTAGGCGGCGAAGGAAACTTTGCGTCACTGACCGAAGCACGCGAAGCAGGCGCTTCTGTCTTTGCATATGGTGCATTTATTATGGCTGTGATTAATTTCCTGATCATCGCCTTCATTGTGTTTATGTTGGTGCGCTACGTGAACCAAGTAAAAGAGGCCGCTGCCAAAGAAGAGGAAGCGGCGTCAGCGCCAGAGGAACCCAAAGGGCCGACAGAGTTAGAGGTTCTTTTGGAAATTCGAGACTCACTCAAAAAATAAGTTAAGATTCAGTTGAGAGAGAACTTGCCCCCTCGGCCAAAACCGAGGGGGCCTTTTTTTAGTTAAGCACAGATTGTGGATCGATTGATGCGATACCTAACGCTTCGCCAACGGCGGCATATGTCAATTGGCCCGCGTGCACGTTTAGACCGTTCAATAGATGCGCATCGTCTGCACAGGCTTGACGCCACCCTTTGTCTGCCAATGCGATGATGAATGGCATTGTTGCATTGCCCAATGCTTGTGTTGATGTGCGCGCAACTGCGCCTGGCATGTTTGCAACACAATAGTGCATGATGCCGTCCACCTCGTAAACTGGGTCTTGGTGGGTTGTGGCACGGGATGTTTCAAAACATCCGCCCTGGTCGATCGCAACGTCGACCAATGCCGCACCTGGTTTCAGATCAGAAAGCTGCGCGCGTGTGATTAATTTTGGTGCAGCTGCACCTGGAACAAGAACCGCGCCAATGATCAAATCAGCCTGTGCTGCAAGCTCGGCTGTAATTGCCTTTGTTGCATATGCGTTTTTAAAGGTACCACCGAATACATCATCCAAATAACGCAAACGATTGACCGAACGGTCCAAAACGGTAACATCCGCACCCATGCCTGCAGCAACCTTAGCTGCCTGTGTGCCAACAACGCCACCGCCGATGACCAATACGCGTGATGGGCTGACGCCTGCAACACCACCCAATAGAACACCGCGACCGCCGTTTGCTTTTTGCAACGTCCATGAACCAACCTGTGGTGCTAGACGACCTGCAACCTCTGACATTGGCGCCAAGAGCGGTAGCCCACCGTTGTTATCTGTCACTGTTTCATATGCGATTGCTGTACAGCCGCTGTTCAGTAGATCGTGTGTTTGATCGGGGTCAGGTGCAAGGTGTAGGTAAGTGAACAACAACTGCCCTTCGCGCAACATCGCGCGTTCGACTGATTGTGGCTCTTTCACTTTTACGATCATGTCTGCGCGATCAAAAACCTCTTTTGCGGTTGCAACGATTTCTGCGCCAGCTGCAACGTAATCTTCGTCGCTAAACCCTGCGCCAGTTCCAGCGTTGGTTTCCATCATGACCTGATGACCACGATCTGTTAGTTCGAAAACCGCGCTTGGCATTAGGCCTACGCGAAACTCTTGTGGTTTAATCTCTTTTGGGCATCCGATTAGCATGTCACGCTCCTGTTGTTGGATTTGGCGCATATTTACGTGTTTGAAACGAAATAGGTTTGAAATTATTGGCGCACAAAAGTATAAAAGCAGTAGAATATTCTAATAAATGCTAAATAACAGGATATAATTCGAAAAAATGAAAATAGACGCTATAGATCAACGAATACTGAATCAGTTACAGCGGCGCGGGAAAATTTCAAATTCTGAGCTGGCTGAGGTTGCAAATTTATCTGCATCTGCCTGTCACCGCCGTGTTCAACGGCTTGAGGCTGAGGGTGTGATTAAGGATTACGTGGCGCTATTGGATGCGCGAAAATCTGGGCTTCCTACAACTGTTTTTGTCGAAATTACGTTATCAGCTCAGGCCGATGAAGTGCTTCAGGCCTTTGAAAAAGCGGTGGCGCGCATTCCAGACGTGTTAGAATGTCATTTAATGGCAGGTAGCGCGGACTATTTGTTAAAGGTCGTTGCAGGAAATACGGATGATTTCGCGCGCATTCATCGTCAGCACTTAGCCCGACTACCGGGTGTGGCGCAGATGCAGTCATCCTTTGCGTTGCGCACAGTGTTCAAAACCACGGCATTGCCCATTTAGTTGTAATTTTGTGAATTTACGGCTTATAAGGACGATCCAGTGGAAAGTCACAATTACTTAACAGATCGCGGATAGGGAGTGAAATTTGTCGGAGTCGGATAAAATGTCAGAAGAAGAATATCAAAGATCATGGATAGAAGCGGAGCTAGAAGAGACGCTAGATGATCTGTTTGAGGCTGAGTTTAATCAACCCATTCTGACAGAAGAACTGCGCAAAATTTACAAAGATAAGCATTCCGATATGTTGGATCGGCGTACTTATTATTCCAATTTGTTGCGCCTTCAGTCCGAGCTTGTGAAACTTCAAGATTGGGTGGAGCACACGAAATCCAAAGTGCTAATCATCTGCGAGGGCCGCGACAGTGCGGGTAAAGGGGGCGTGATCAAGCGTATCACCCAACGTATGAACCCGCGTGTTGCCCGTGTCGTGGCATTGCCCGCCCCGACAGAACGTGAGCAAAGCCAATGGTATTTCCAGCGCTTTGTTCCGCACCTGCCCGCGGGGGGCGAAATTGTTTTGTTTGATCGCTCTTGGTACAATCGCGCAGGCGTCGAGCGCGTTATGGGATTTGCCAGCGATGCCGAGGTTGATCAGTTTTTTCACGATGTTCCTGAATTCGAACGTATGTTGGTGCGTTCTGGTATCATTGTTTTGAAATATTGGTTTTCGATCACAGACGAAGAACAACAGCTTCGGTTTTTGATGCGGATCCATGATCCGATGAAGCAGTGGAAACTGTCTGCGATGGATTTAGAAAGTCGGATCCGTTGGGAGGATTACACCCGCGCCAAAGAGGATATGTTTGCCAAAACCAATATACCCGAAGCACCATGGTACATTGTAGAAGGCAACGATAAGAAACGGGAACGATTGAATTGCATTGAGCATATTCTTTCACAAATCCCTTACGTTGAAGTAGAGCATGATAAGGTTGATTTGCCTAATCGTGTGTTCAATCCAGATTACGAAAGACGCGTGTTACCGGATGCGTTGTACGTTCCAAAAGTTTATTGACCCAAGTGGTTTGAACACAACTGTGCTTGTTGCAAACCATACGAAGAGTGGCATTGATAGTCCTGAACCCTTAGTTATGGGGTTGGTCACGCCCTGATTGTGTTTGTTGGTAAAAAGAAAACCCCAGATCGGGAACCGATCAGGGGTTAAATTTTGACCAGTGTGGCGGATGATTTACATCATACCTTCACGCTGTGCTTTTTTGCGCGCCAGTTTACGGGCACGGCGGATCGCTTCAGCTTTCTCGCGTGCTTTTTTAACTGAGGGTTTTTCGAAATGTTGCTTAAGCTTCATTTCACGGAAAACACCTTCACGCTGTAGCTTCTTTTTCAAGGCACGTAGTGCCTGTTCGACGTTATTGTCGCGAACGCTAACCTGCATGTGGTTTTCACCACCTTTCTAAGTTTGAGTTTGCAATAGTTGCAGGAGGCCTTGCTATAGCAATCGGATCTCCTATTGTCTAGATAGAACTAAAAAGGAGCGCCCGTGGAACAAGCTGAAGTTGTTGAAAAGCTTTTAGAAGCTGCCGAAATGCACGTTCCCTTCGATGGATGGAGCGATAAAACCTTTACTGCATCCTGTCTAGATGCGGAAATTGACGAATCATTTGCACGTTTATTCCTGCCACAGG
>CAXABH010000034.1:0-10710 GCA_963966925.1 uncultured Rhodobacterales bacterium | reverse complement strand
TCCTGCACCTGCCAATTCTTGGGCACGTAACATCCGCGTCAGGGCGTTTTCGTCAATCACTTCACCGCGCGATGTATTGATGATCACAGCACTTGGTTTCAACAGTCGTAAACGTCGCGCATTCATTAAATGAAACGTTGATGGTGTATGAGGGCAATTGATCGACAAAATATCCATGCGCGCAACCATTTGGTCCAAACTTTCCCAATACGTCGCACCCAACGCCTCCTCAATTTCGGGGCGTAGCTGGCGCCGGTTATGATAGTGGATTTGCATGCCAAACGCAGCGGCACGTCGGGCCACAGCCTGGCCGATACGCCCCATACCTAATATGCCTAACCTGCGCGCACCCAATCGTCCGCCCAGATACGCAGTGGGTGACCAACCTGTCCAATCACCTGATTGCATCGCCTGCAGGCCCTGGGGAATTTTGCGCACGACTGCCATTAACAGCGCCATGGCCATATCTGCGGTGTCTTCTGTGACGACGTCCGGTGTGTTGGTCACCAAAATGCCCCGTTGGCGTGCCGTTTCCACGTCAATATGATCGATCCCTGCGCCAAAATTTGCGATAAGTTTTAGATTGGCACCTGCTTGTCCCAATAGCCCTGCGTCAATTTTATCCGTGATTGTGGGGACCAAAACATCACAGGATTTTATCGCATTCACCATTTCGGCGCGTGACATTGGTGTGTCACTATCACGTAGGCTTACGTCAAAAAGCTCTTTCAAGCGGGACTCGACGGGTTCGGGCAACTGTCGAGTTAACACAACTTTTGTCCGAATTCCTAACATCGATATGCTCCGCAGGCTTTAATCCGTTTATCATTGATGGCAGAGTGTGATAAAATTTACTTGGGCACAAGAACCCATTCCAAAAAGAGCAGTACCGAGTGAGCAAAACATGCATAAAGCGATTTTGATCTGTATCAGTTTGGCGATATTTTTCGCCCAGGCCGTTGTTGCAGAGACCGCCAAAAGAGGCCCCGTTACCAATCTACCCATGCCGCGATATGTGTCGCTAAAGGCGAGCGAGGCGAACGCCCGGCGCGGTCCGTCATTGTCGCATAAAATTGACTGGGTTTATAAGCGGCGCGGTGTTCCATTGGAAATTTACGCAGAATACGAAAATTGGCGTCGTGTCCGTGATTATGAAGGGGCAGGGGGATGGATCCACTACTCGCTATTGTCTGGTGTGCGCACAGTTTTGATCACGCAGGATTTGACGGATGTTTTCCGCACGCCTGATGAAAACGCGTTAGTGACGGCGCGATTTGAAAAAAATGTTGTCGCGGATTTGGGGGCATGCACCAAGGATTGGTGCGAGGTTGAGGCCGGCGGGTACAAAGGTTGGGCCCAAAAAACGGCACTTTGGGGGGTCTATCTGTCCGAGACGCGCGAATAGCTATTTGCCTGCGGTTCGGTTGCTGATTATATGCGCCTAGATAACATTCGAATTCCTAATGAGGCGACCATGAAAATCGGTAATCGTGATATATCACCGTCCCACCCACCCCTTGTTATTGCTGAAATCGGCATCAACCATGGGGGTGATTTAGAGGTCGCCAAAAATATGGTGCGCCTTGCCGCCCTATCTGGCTGTGAATGCATAAAGCATCAGACGCATATCGTCGAAGACGAAATGACCGATGAGGCAAAACAAATTTTTCCTCCAAATGCGGATGTTTCCATTTGGGATGTTATGGCACAATGTGCGTTATCACGCGAGGACGAAGCCGAATTAAAACGCTACACCGAGGAATTGGGTTTGATCTACATCTCAACCCCCTTCTCACGTGCAGCGGCGGATTTTTTGGAAACCTTGGACGTGCCCGCTTATAAAATTGGATCAGGTGAGGCGGATAATTTGCCGCTTATCCGCCACATCGCGCGCAAGGGTAAACCTGTGATCATGTCCACGGGCATGCAGACGATTGAGACCCTGCGTGAAAGCGTTCAAATCCTTGAAGATGCGGGTATCGAATATGCGTTATTAGAATGCACAAACCTTTATCCATCCCCGCCCGAAATTGTCAGTTTGCAGGGCGTCACTGATTTAAAAAATGCCTTTCCTAATGCGGTTGTTGGTTTTTCTGATCACTCAATCGGTCCCGAAATGGCGTTGGCCTCGGTTGCATTGGGGGCATCTATACTAGAACGCCATTATACCGACACGCGATATCGTAAGGGCCCCGATATCATCAACTCGATGGATCCTGCCGAGTTGCGGTTTTTGATTGATCGATCTCGTGAAATCCACACTGCACTGAACAACCCAAAACAGCGCACAGGTCCCGAAGAGGATGTGTATCGCTTTGCCCGTGCATCAGTCGTTGCAGACGCTGATTTAGCGGCGGGGCACGTCATCACGGAAACTGATATCTGGGCACGTCGTCCTGGATCTGGAGAGATTGCAGGTTTTGAATTTGATCAGGTTGTGGGCAAAACGCTAAACGTGGCTGTTAGACGTAACCAACAATTGAAGTGGTCTGATTTCACAAGCTAGGCATAATTATGCACCCATAAATGCGCGCATGTGAAACTGTGCATGTGCGATTGGGCGTTGTGTGTTCGACGTGTGTGGACACACGCGCCGCGCTGCACATCCAGTTTTTGCGCAACTTTCATGGGCCTGTGTAAGATATGATTTGCACTTTGGAACATCATAACCGGTTTGGTCCAATGCATTGGCTGGGCAACGTGTAAGACAGGGGGCGGAACACGCTGTGCATGGTGTTGGCCGTATTGGGCGCGGATCAGTAATGGTCTGAGTAAACCCAAGTGCACCGCGAAACGAAACATAAAGGCCACTTTCATGATCTACCAAAAAACGCAGGGGGGAGGCGTAAACGCGCCCTGTTTTTAATGCCCAGGAATAAAACGGATGATAGGGGGCACCCCCAAAGGGAAAGTAGGGAAGGGCACCAAATTCTGTGCCTAACTGAGCGATAACGCGCAATGACCAGCGATCCATTGGATGTATCTGCCCGTCTTGATATTCAGCCGAGGTGCTGAACACATCCCAAAACCCGGGTTCACTTGGGGAAAGCAATACCAATGATGTTAGGCCAGGCAGGTTATCATCATCGCGCACATTGCACACACCGGCAATTCGCAATCCATGGGCCGTGCATGCATGGGATAGATCGTCAAACGCTATTTGCGGCGAAAAGGTAGCCATAAACTCCACCATAATTGATCAGGGCGGCTATCTTGCCATTGCAACCCGACGGCCATATTGTCGTGTCCACACTGCGGCTGTGGGACATAAGTTCCAAACATTTGATCCCAAATCGACAGGGCAAAACCGTAATTTGAATCATGTTCAGTTCGCTTAACTGAGTGATGCACGCGATGCATATCCGGTGTTACGATAATTTTGCGTAAGATATGGTCAACACGTGGTGGCAGATGGATATTGGCATGATTGAACATGGCCAATCCGTTCAGCAGGATTTCAAAAACGATCACTGCAATCGCCGATGGTCCCAAAATATATACCAGCCCAATTTTTAGCAGCATGGACAGAAGAATTTCGATGGGGTGAAACCGAATTGCCGTTGTCACATCCATGTCACGATCTGCATGATGGACACGGTGCAATCGCCACAGAAATGGGATTTTATGTGTCAAAACATGCTGTAACCAAATTGCAAAATCCAAAACCAAAATCGTTAGGATAAATTCAATCGCAAACGGCAAATCAACGATATGGAATAAACCCAGTCCGAGGGTATGTGCGTCCACTGCTGCGCCAACTGCAAGAAGTGGAAGCACCAGCGCCAATAAGCGCAGGGTCAGTGTATCCACCAAGATAATGCCCCAATTCGTGAACCAGCGTTTTTTACGGCTAACCACCTGCGCGCGGCGTGGGCGCGCAATTTCAATCAATGAAAGAAGGCTGAAAATCCCTAAGAAGATTGATAATCGGATGATTGCTTCGTGTTCCATGGGCTAAAACCTAATCAGCACCACAACAAAATCAACAGTGATCACGCTAATCTGATGATTGAGCCCGCACCATGTTCGGTAAACAATTCCAACAGGCAGGCATTTGGCGCACGACCATCAAGGATTACGACGGCCTTTACGCCTTCTTCCAATGCGGCGAGTGCTGTTTCGGTTTTAGGGATCATCCCACCTGCAATTACACCAGTGGCAGTCATTTCGCGGATTTGGTCAGAATTCATTGCGGTCAACACATCGCCATCGGCGTTTTTCACACCACTAACGTCCGTCAATAACAACAAACGGTCTGCATTTAACGCACCGGCAATTGCCCCTGCAACTGTATCGCCATTGATGTTAAATGTTTCACCATTGCGTCCCGCACCCAATGGTGCGATGACTGGGATCAAATCGTTTTCAAACAATGTGCGAATAACATCAGGATTTATTTCTGCTGGGTTTCCAACCAACCCCAATGCGGGATCGGCAGGGTCACAAACGACTAAATTTGCATCTTTTCCAGACAGACCAACAGCGCGCCCGCCTTGTTTGTTTATGGCCTGGACAAGCCGTTTGTTGACGGTTCCCGACAGCACCATTTCAACAACTTCCATTGTTGCTTCGTCTGTAACGCGTTTGCCGTTTACGAATTCGGACTTGATTTCCAACTTATCAAGCAGGGCGTTAATCATTGGCCCGCCGCCATGAACGATCACAGGGTTAATCCCAACTTGCCGCATCAAAACAACGTCACGCGCAAAGCTGTCCATTGCTTCGTCACTGGTCATTGCATGACCGCCTAATTTTATGACAACGATCGCATCCGAATAACGTTGTAGGTACGGCAACGCTTGGGACAGCGTGCTTGCGGTGGCGATCCAATCACGGTTCATATCTTGTTTCTTCATTCTGGTGCGCTCCATTTCGTTGGCTTGGCGCAATCGTGGTGATCCAAATTATTGGATATGTGCAATTGTTGAACGTAGAGTGTCAATCCCAACACCCTTCTCGGACGATGTCACAATGATTTCAGGAAACGCAGCAGGGTGTTTTGACAATGCGCCGCGGACCTGATCCAAAACTTTGTCCATTTCATGATCTTTGATCTTATCCGCTTTGGTCATAACACATTGAAATGTGACCGCAGAAGAATCCAGAAGTGACAGAATTTCTTCGTCCACTTTTTTCACACCATGTCGGCTGTCAATCAACACAAATGCACGGCGCAGGGATTGGCGACCAGATAGATATTGTTTCAACAGGCGCTGCCATTTTTCTACAACCGGCACAGGCGCATTGGCAAAGCCATACCCGGGTAAGTCCACCAAATAATGGCTTTCATCAGTGGTGAAAAAGTTGATTTCTTGGGTGCGACCTGGTGTGTTTGACGCGCGTGCCAATCCTTTTCGTCCTGTCAGCGCATTAATTAGGCTGGATTTTCCAACGTTAGAGCGACCGGCAAAGCATACTTCGATGCGATCTGATGGTGGCAGGCCAGACATGGCAACCACACCTTTTACAAAATCGCTACCGCGCGCAAATAATAGCCGCCCATTTTCGCGTGCTACATCATCTGGTTCGTCGGCTATTGGAAAGGGAAGCTGCATTACATCACCTGCAATTCATCGCCAATGGAAATTGGCCCACTGGTTGAGGCGACACCGTAAACAGTCATCTCTTGATGATCCCAAGTGTCCAAAATTCCCAGTGTATCAGCATCGCGCATACCCGTCTGTGGATTTGCCGTCGTGGCAAGGCACCGTGTTACGGGGGCTTCGATTTTGAAAACAACACCACCGATTTGAATACTTTTGCCAACCCATTCAAATTCTTCCCACGGTGCAGCGCCATCAACCCAGATATTGCAGCGCCACCGTAAGTTTGAAAGCGGACGGCCGTGTTTTTGTTCGATTGCACGGTGTGTCGCCATATTTCCAATCGAAATTGATGGATAATCCGTGTCTGTCATACCTGTTTTTTGCGCGCGCACCAATCGTGTGGATTGCGCACGATTTTCTGGAACCATGCCTTTTGTCCACTCTATTAATTTATCGCCTTGTTGATCAGGATCAAACGTTAATGGTTCTTTGGATGGGTGGGTCAACGTCATCAGGTGATTTTGATCGTCCCATGTGGCGTTTATTGCCATCAGCAATGGTGCCTTAGCACCACGTGAGAAATTGATGTAGGATACCCATTCTGATCCATCGGTATTGGATTTCTCATGTGCAACGGCCCATGCACGATCCAAAGGAAGCGTTTGGCCCGCTGTCACTGCAACGTGATCAAGCGGTTCTCGGCCATGCGACTTAATCGGATGGCGCCATATTTCAACAACCTTAATCATTCAGCCTTCTTACGTTGGAAGCTTTGACGGATGTTTCCAAATACGTCCGGTTTGAAACCTTGTGAGCGCATGATCAAGTATTGTTGGGTAAAGGTGATTAAGTTGTTCGCGATCCAATAAATCACCAAACCACTTGCAAAGGATCCCAGCATAAACATGAATACCCATGGCATCCAAGCAAAGATCATCGCCTGTGTTGGATCTGTGGGCGATGGGTTCAATTTCTGCTGTAGCCACATCGACACACCAAGCAAGATTGGCAAAATACCCAATGCGATAAAGACGAAAATGCCATCCTGTGAAGGAACCGAATATGGCAGCAAGCCAAACAAGTTCCAGATTGAACTGGGGTCAGGTGCGCTTAGGTCTGTGATCCAACCAAACCACGGTGCATGACGCAGCTCTAGGGTCACAAAGATAACTTTATAGAGCGAGAAGAAGATCGGGATTTGAACCAGAATGGGCAAACATCCCGCGGCTGGGTTTACCTTTTTCTCTTGATACAGTTTCATTGTCATTTGCTGCATCTTTTGGCGATCATCACCCGCCTGCTTTTTGATTTTTTCCATCTCGGGCTGCAATTCTTTCATCTTTGCCATCGAGACGTATGATTTGTAGGCCAGCGGGAACAAAAGCGCTTTGATCAATAGGGTCAGTCCGATAATCGCCCAACCCATGTTGCCGATCAGTAGGTTTAGCCAATGCAGCACTGCAAACATCGGTTTTGTGATGAAAAAGAACCATCCCCAATCGATGCTATCCAGGAACCCTTCAATCCCTGTTTTTTCATAGCCGCGGATTGTTTCCCATTCTTTTGCACCAACAAAAAGCTGTGTCGTGGCGCTGACTGCGTTGCCATTTGAAACAACCAGAGGGTTCAAAACGGCTTCGGTTTGGTAGATGTTTGATGCCTGAAAATATTTGGCAGTTGAACGGAAGCCTGTTCCTTTTTCTGGTGCCAGCACTGACATCCAGTAGTGATCAGTAAATCCAATCCATCCACTTTCTGCAACGTCTTGGCGGTCTGCATGTGTCCCTTCGCGCGGGTCAATGTCAAAGTCTGCGACATCGCTGTAACCATCTTCTGCCAATTCGCCATCAGCCATGCGGATGATGCCTTCGTGTAGGATAAAGAAGTTCTTTACATCAGAGGGTTCGCCATGACGACGCAACAGACCATAGGGGCGCAGTGTCGCCTCTTGGCCAGAGGTGTTTTCAACGCTTTGGCGCACGGTAAATAGAAAATCGTCGTCAACCGAAACTTCATGAAAAAACTTCAGGCCCTGGCCGTTATTCCACGTTAGTGTCACTGGGGCGTTTGGGGTCAGAACATCATTGCCCTGAATTTCCCAAATTGTATCTGGTGTTGGCATTTTCGTTGCATCGGCACCGGATAGGGCCATCCAACCAAACGCACTGTAAAACGCTTCGTCCTCGCCCAGCGGTTTCAAAATGCGAACATTCTGAGCGCCTTCGTCTAATGACACACGGAAATCTTTCAGTTGTAGCGTATCAAGACGCGCACCAACTGTTGAAATTGAGCCTGATATTCTAGGGGTATCGACGGTAATGCGCGCAGCCTCAGCCGTTGTTGCAACCTGTTCTTCTGTTACAACCTGTGTCTCTTGGTCTGCCGCAGGCAATTCAAGCGGTGTTGAAATTGCATCGGCGGCATCTGTCATTTGTTCCTCTGGTGCAGGAGGAGGGAACAAAACGAACCAAACGATCAGCACAAGCATGCTGAGAACAGAAGCGAGAATTAGGTTTTTGTTTTGATCATCCATCGTGGGCGCCACCTGTCGTGTCAGTACTTCAGTGGGTTCAATAGAGATTGACCAAAAAGGTCAAGAGGCAAGAACGCGTTTTTGCGGCTTAACGCCTGTATCACGTGGGAAAATGCCCTAAACAGCAGCTTTGCGCCGTTGCTTTTTAAAATAGCCTTCCATCCACGCAACCACCTTTTCTGGGGCCAATGGATGCGCGATTGAATGCCCCTGTAGCGCATCTACACCCAGATCGACCATATGACATTGTTCGCCGATCGTTTCGACACCCTCTGCAACAACTTTTAAATCCAGTTGCTGCGCCATTTGGATCATTGCGTTTGCCAATCGCGATTGGGCGGGATCGTGGTCGCATTTCGTAACAAAACTGCGGTCAATTTTTATGCGATCCACTTTGAAGTGTCGAATTGATGTAATGGATGCGTGCCCGGTGCCGAAATCGTCTAAATCAATTAAACAGCCCATTTCGGATAGGCATTTGATGTTGCTAACACAGATGTCATTTGCGTCTTGTGCAATCACATTTTCCACGATCTCAAGACATAGGATGTTTGCGGGCACCTTGAAATTATCCAACATCCATTCAACACGTTTGGGCAAATCAGGATCCGCAAGGTCGTCGGGACTTAGGTTCACACTGACATGAGGAATATCCCAGCCTGCAGATTTCCACCAGGTCCACGATTTTAGCGCATCTGCAATCATGTTATCGGTCATATCCCGCATTTGGCCCGAACTTTCTAATACGTGCAAAAACTCCAATGGTGGGATTTGTGTACCATCCCCTTGTTCCCAGCGTGCAAGCGCCTCAAATCCTAAAATTTGCCCCGATTTGGCGCAAATTTGCGGCTGAAACCACGCCCTTATTTTACGATCATATAGCGCTGTTCGCAGTGCGGGGCTTGTGACACGTGGCTTTGATTTGGCGTTTTGGTCCATATCGGGCGAAAATAATCGCATCTGCCCATCGCCTGAATATCGCGCGCGGGTCAGCGCGCTGTTCGCGCTACGGATCAGTCGTTTTGCCGTGACTTGTGGATGGTGCCGACTGTCCGCGATGCCCACAGATAGGCTAAAGTAATGTGACCGCCCATCGATCTGAAACCCAGGATCAATCGCCTTTTGTAAACGGTTTCCGATGTCCAGTGTCGCTGCCAAATCACATAGATCATTCACAACAACCAATGCGTAAAATTGATGGTCCGATGTGTGTATAATTACGTCATCATTTCGCAATGCGCCGTTTATGCGATCATAGGCATGCTGCAATAATGCGCGTGTTGCGTTGCGTCCAAATCGCGTGCGCCATGCATCCAATCCATCAAGCTGCATTGCAAACAATAAACAAGGTTTATTTGTTGAGTTTTCTAAGCAGGGCGCAAAATTTGCCAATAAATACTGCGAAGTGCGATACATCTGCCTGCCAACAGTTGGACGAATTTTCGCAGGGCGTGACCCCAAAAGTGCAAGTGCAGAGCACGATGTTCCACACAATAGCGCAACCTCAAGCGGGGCGTTCAAGGCCACTGTTACGGAAAATAACGGCAGCGCAGTTAATCCAAATCGACGTAGATTTAGCCGAACCGTATCGTCAAATTTATCGATAATGCCTATATCCAGCGCCCTTTTTGATGCAGCAATGCACCCAAGGTGAGGCGAGAATGCTAAGACCTACTTAACGTAAATTTGGAATATCGTCTGAATTTAGTTCAAATTTTTCAGGATCGCGCAGTAATCCCGCAAAATCGAATAGTTTTGGGTCAACCAAATGTGATGGGCGTACATTCATAAGGGCGCGGAACATCACCTGACGACGACCCGGAGCGTTCTTTTCCCATTGGTCTAAAATTTGTTTAACTTGCTGCCGCTGCAACCCATCCTGCGACCCGCAAAGGTCACAAGGAATGATTGGATACTGCATGGCACGTGCAAAGCTATCGCAGTCTTTTTCTGCAACAAATGCCAGTGGACGATACACAAACAAATCACGTTCTTCGTTCACAAGTTTGGGGGGCATTGTTGCCAAACGACCGCCATGAAAAAGGTTCATAAAGAATGTTTCCAGCATGTCGTCACGGTGATGTCCTAAAACGACTGCTGAACAGCCCTCTTCGCGTGCGATCCGGTACAAATGCCCCCGTCTTAGGCGCGAACACAAGGCGCAAAAGGTGCGCCCCTCGGGAACTTTGTCCATAACGACGGAATAGGTATCTTGATATTCAATGCGATGGGGCACGCCCATTTTTTCCAAAAATTCAGGAAGGACCGTTGCGGGAAAACCCGGCTGACCCTGATCCAAGTTGCAGGCCAATATTTCAACAGGTAACAGTCCGCGCCATTTAAGCTCATAAAGCACAGCCAAGAGTGTGTAGCTGTCCTTTCCTCCAGATAAACATACCAACCAACGCGCATCCCGTTCGATCATGCCAAACTGTTCAATCGCTTCGCGTACGTTGCGCACAATACGCTTGCGCAATTTTTTGAACTCGGTCGTCGAGGGGGCGCCAGCAAAGAGCGGGTGAATATCATCTAGGTCATCTAACATGGTGCGGATCTACTGAATTAAATATCTATCCACAAGCAATGTTCTTTGTGAATCGTCCTGAAAATGTTACTTTATTGTTATTTTAA
>CAXABH010000033.1:0-10737 GCA_963966925.1 uncultured Rhodobacterales bacterium | reverse complement strand
TATGCAGTTGCGACCCCGATGTACGCAACGAATTCTGCCTTTTCAATTATCAAAGGTGATGGTGGCGCTGGCGGCGGTTCCATGGGTGGGTTGCTGGCTGGCACTCAGTTTGCGACTTCACAAGATGCGGTTGCTGTACAAACATTCTTACAATCCAAAGAAGCAATGCTACGGCTCGATAAAGAGCATAATTTCATCGACCACTTTGCGCAGGACAATATTGATTTTGTCCAAAAGCTTGCTCCTGATGCATCCATTGAAGACGCATATCGCATTTACAAACGAATGGTTAAAATTGGGTTCGATCCCACAGAAGGGGTCATCCGCCTAGAAGTGATCGCAGCAGATCCAGACATTAGCCAGAAATTCAATAATGCGTTGATCACATATGCCGAAGCACGCGTTGATAACCTGTCCCAACGAAAGCGTGAAAACCAAGTCGCAGATGCGCGCAGATTGTATCAAGAGGCAATCGTCGAACGTGAAAGGGTGCAAGAAGACCTAGTAAAATTACAGCAATCGACACTGTTAGATCCAGAAGCCTACGCCGCATCCTTACGTTCGCAAATTACAACGTTAGAGGCAGAGCTATTAGACAAAGAACTAGAGTTGCAGGCATTTCTGGATAACGCACGACCCAATGCATCGCGTGTGTCAGGTACAGAAAGTGACATTAAGCGCCTAAAGACTGCGATTGAAGAGATTGAAGCGCGCATGAAAGCACCTTTGGATAGCGGAATGAGCTTAGCAGAGTTGGTCGCGCGCATTCAGATTGCCACTGCTGATCTGGCGACACGGGATTTAATGCTGCAAGGATCTTTGGAACAATTGCGGATGGCTGAAACAGAAGCGACATCGCAATCGCGTTACCTCTCTCGGGCGGGCAATCCGGTCGCACCGCAGGATGCCACCTATCCGCGTGCGTTTGAAAACACACTTCTGGCTTTTGCGATTTTTGCAGGTATTTACCTGATGATTTCAATCACCGCGTCAATATTACGAGAACAACTGGCCTAATATTATGATGCTATTGTTAACAACTGCGCCCCAAGCACCCGCAGGGCGCAGTTTTCAATGGCCCCAAAAATTGCATCCTTGCGAAGTGGTTTTGTCATATATTGATCCAGCCCAGAGGCCAAGATGTCTTCTTTATCCCCGCTCATGGCGTGGGCAGTCAGTGCAATGATTTCAACGTGTGTCTCTAAGTTCGCTTCTAATGCACGAATACGCCGCGTCGCTTCTTTGCCATCAACCTTTGGCATCGAAATATCCATGAAAATCAAATCAGGTTTATAACTTTGATATAAATCAATCGCCTCTTCCCCATTGGCTGCAAATTGCAATTCAATGTCTAGATTTTTGACCATCTTTTTAAAAACAAGCTGGTTGGTTTTATTATCCTCGGCGGTTAACACGCGTAACTTGCGCCCCTCTACAGGCTTTGCCTGCTGTTCCACAGGCGCGCGTTCACCAATGGCATCGTTCTTTTCGGCTGGTTTAGACATATCCGTTAAAACCGAAAATAAGCTTCTCCTAGACACAGGCTTTTGCAACGTGGCGTTTACGTATTGTCCACTTGGATCTTGCTGAACGTCATTTTGCGACGCATCTAACATCACAATACGCAGACCTGTTTGCGTGTTCGATGCTAGTTCGACAAGTTCAAATGGATCATTATCGGGAAAACCCGAACCACATAAGAACACATCAAAACGTTCAGAAAGAGCGTGTTCAAGTTCTTCAAACATAGAAATACAAACCACTTCAGATCCCAAAGCCTCCATCTGTTTGCACAAAATTGCATTCAATTCGCAAGACGCGTCAGCGATCAAAATTCTTTTGAAGGTGTTTTGCAAATCTAGTTTCGGCTCAGCAGTATGATCCGCAATGGGCAAGGTGATTTTGAAACCAAAACAAGACCCCACACCAACCTCTGATTCGACCCAGATTTGTCCATCCATTAAATTGATTAGTTTTTTCGTAATCGACAGACCCAGACCCGTTCCCTCGAACTCTCTATTTCGTTCATCATCAACTTGATTGAATTCACCAAAAATATGATCAACTTTGTCTGCTGGAATTCCGATACCCGTATCTTCGATGGTAACATGGATATCCGTCTGACCATCCAGTTGTTCGATCCCAACAACACGCACCATCACATGACCTGATAATGTGAATTTCAACGCATTTCCGACGATATTTGTAATAACCTGACGGATACGCCCAGGATCCCCCATGAAAACGCTGGGCATGAACATGTCATAATCGATCAGAAGTTCGACATTTTTTTCCTTGGCTTTGCCCTGCAGCATCAGCAGAATTTCGTGTACACATCTCTCAAAACCAAAGGGTTCTGGGTGCAGCACAAGCTTTTCTGCCTCAATCTTTGAAAAATCTAGTACGTCGTTGATTATCACCAAAAGCGCTTCTGCGGATCCTTTTATAGTTTCGACGTATAAATGTTGTTCATCGTCCAATTTGGTATCAGTCAGCAAATCTGCCATTCCGACAACGCCGTTCATGGGTGTTCGAATTTCATGGCTCATATTGGCCAAAAACGCTGACTTCGCACGATTTGCAGATTCTGCTTTTAATTGCGCGGCTCTCAATGCCTTTTCGTATTTGACACTTTCTGTAATATTTAGTGCCAAACTGACGACGTCACCCCCATATCCATGACGATCAATCAGACGGATATATTGATTATTCCATAACCGGATAATGGTTGGCTTAGGGTTGGACGAATGCCATCGCTTCAACATATCTGCCCGCCATTCATTCGGTGGACAACCGCCAGTATTAACAATCCCTTCGTCAGTCAATATTTGCAAAATTCGTGCATAGGATACACCCGGTGCGACCTCTTCTAGTCCGTCGAAAACAGATAGATAGGCGTGATTTGCCATCAACAATCCATTATCAATGTCAAACACGGCATATCCATCTTGGATCGTTTCAATTGAATGCCACAATCTTTGTTCGACAATTTCAATTTGCTGATGGGCAACCGTCAGGTCCGATTTTACACGTTGGTTTTCGTCCCGCGCACTGGTAATTTCAGCACGCGTTTCGACAATTTCTTCGCTTAATGCTTTTGCTCGGCGGCCAAGCTTGCGGTTGGCCGCGCTCAGCTCTGCTTCTTTTAGCTCTAACAAACGCTCTGATGCTAAACGTGCGCGACGTTCTTCGGCAAGTTTTGTTGCAATATTCATCAATCACTCCGGCGGACAAAGACCCGATGGTATCTTTGTCCAACCAAAGTGAAAAATTCTTTAAAGTGTCTCGATTGCGAGCGCGATCCCCTGACCGCCACCGATACACATCGTGATTAGGGCTTTGCCACCGCCAATCCGTTCAAGTTCATAAAGCGCTTTGATCGTGATAATACAACCCGTTGCACCAACTGGGTGACCCAGTGCAATCGCACCGCCATTTGGGTTCACTTTTGATGGATCAATACCCAGATTTTTGTTCACAGCCAGTGCCTGCGCTGCAAAGGCTTCGTTGCTCTCAATGACGTCAAAATCACTCATCGATAGACCCGTTTTCGCCATCAGATTTTCAACGGCTGGAATGGGGCCGATGCCCATCACCTCGGGACGGACACCAGCATGTGCATACCCCAGCACGCGCGCGCGCGGTTTTAGTCCTGATTTTTCCGCAGCAGATGCATTTGCCAGAACAATGGCCGCTGCGCCATCGTTAATCCCACTGGCGTTACCTGCGGTGACCGAACCATCTTTTTGGAAAACTGGGCGCAAACCTGCCAAGCCGTCGGCCGTCGTCGCTTTGGGGTGCTCATCCCGCAGGAATGGAACCATGTCACGTTTCACTTTGACGTCAACAGGGGTGATTTGACTGTCAAAATAACCCGCCTCAATGGCTGCTGCAGCACGATTTTGTGACTCAAGTGCAAATGCATCTTGGGCCTCTCTCGAAATATCGTGTTCTGCGGCCACGTTTTCCGCAGTTACCCCCATGTGCCCAGTTCCAAACGGACAATTTAGCGCGCCAAGCATCATGTCTAATGTGCGAATATCGCCCATTTTGGCACCCCAACGTTGATCAGGAACGATATAGGGTGAACGGCTCATGTTTTCGGCACCCCCTGCTAGGGCAAAATCCGCATCTCCTAACATAAGTGCCTGAACCGCGGACACGATCGCCTGCACACCAGATCCACATAGACGATTAACATTCATAGCAGGCGTTGTATCTGGAATACCCGCCTGCATAGCCGCGACCCGGCTTAGATACATGTCCTTAGGCTCTGTATTGATCACGTGACCAAATACAACGTGCCCGATCTGCCCGCCATCAACACCAGATCGTTCCAGTGCCGCTTTCGCCGCGGTTGTACCCAATTCAATGGGGGGTTTTGCTGCCAAAGATCCACCAAAGGTACCTATTGCAGTACGCGCGCCATCCAAAATAACGATATCGGTCATATTCGCTCCTTCAACCTTGTTTTGCCCACTATGCTAAACTTATCTACGATGTCAGTTAGAACGTGTCGTCATGTATGCGCATTTTCTGCTTGTAACTCAGCGCGGGTCATCCAAATTAGGGCTATGACCAAATCAATGTTTATATTCGGCGCGGGGTATACCGCGGGCTATCTCTCAAAAACGCTCACCAAAATGGGTTGGACAGTTTATGGAACCACACGGCGTCAGGAACGGTTTGATGAAATTTCACTGTCGGGTGCGCATCCTTTGTTGATCAATGACGCTGCTGTACCTGAACGATTAAACGCCAGTTCACATGTACTGATATCTGCTGGGCCAGGGGAAAACGGAGATCCGACATTCAATACCTATCAGTCGGAGTTTTTGTCACATGGATTTGACTGGGTCGGTTACCTTTCTACAACGGGTGTGTATGGCGGGACAGAGGGTGAATGGGTTGACGAAGAAACCCCGCTACACCCGACAACACTGCGCGGTCAACAACGTAAATTGGCCGAGGAAACCTGGTCTTCTATACCAAATTTACCACTTCACATATTCAGACTAGCAGGGATTTACGGCCCAGGGCGCGGACCATTTTCAAAAGTAAAATCAGGCAAGGCACAGCGCATTATAAAGAAAGATCAGGTGTTTAGCCGTACACATGTTGAGGATATTGTTCAGGTGTTATGCGCCTCGATCAACGCAAAAACAAAAAATGGTGTGTATAACGTCTGCGACGATTATCCGGCACCCCCCCAAGATGTGATTGGATACGCCGCCAAGCTACTTGACCTACCTATACCACCAGCGATCGCGTTCGAGGATGCAAACCTAAGTCCAATGGGCCGCAGCTTTTACGCGGAAAATAAGCGTGTCGCAAACACACGCATTAAATCCCAGCTGGGTGTTGCGCTGAAATATCCTGACTACAAGGCAGGCCTTGATGCTCTGGTCAAATTAGAAAGCGACAGCTAAGCTTTCTTTGCATTCATGATATCAACACCCAAAACTTGCAGCACCTTTTTCTCAATGTCAGACGCGTTTAATGCTGCCATATCGTACATTGTCATTGGGCTTGCCTGATCAATGAAGACGTCTGGAAACTGCATTGTACGCACCTTAAGTCCGGCATCCAGCGCGCCTTCATCCACCAGCAATTGTAGGACGTGACTACCAAAACCGCCCACGGCGCCTTCTTCAATTGTGATGATCGCGTCGTGTGTATTTGCTAGATTTAGGATAAGTTCCCGGTCCAGTGGCTTGGCAAACCGCGCATCTGCAATTGTTGGCGTTATGCACGTGCGCGCAGGTTTTCTGATGCCTTCAAAACCTCACCCAGTCGCGTGCCAAATGACACAATGGCAACACCAGATCCCTCTTCGATCATGCGGCCTTTGCCAATTTCTAATGGCGCAGGTGTTTCAGGAATTTCAACACCTTCGCCTTCGCCACGGGGATATCGAAACGCGATGGGACCATCATCATATGCCGCAGCTGTCGCCACCATATGTGTTAGTTCCGCTTCATCCGCTGCCGCCATGACAACCATGTTCGGCAGGTTTGCCAAATATGCGGTATCAAAACTGCCTGCATGTGTTGCACCATCTGCGCCAACCAACCCTGCGCGATCAATCGCAAAACGCACTGGCAGATTTTGAAGCGCCACATCATGCACAACCTGATCATAGCCACGCTGTAAAAACGTTGAATACATTGCACAGAACGGACGCAAACCGCCAGCAGCCAAGCCCGCCGCAAATGTAACGCCATGCTGTTCCGCAATACCAACATCAAAACAACGACTTGGATAGCGCTGCGCAAAAGTAGCAAGCCCTGTTCCATCGGGCATTGCGGCTGTCACGGCGCAGATGCGCGGATCGGCAGCTGCAGCATTTAACAATGCATCTGAAAAAGTAGATGTGTAACTAGGGGCATTCGAAGGTGCTTTAACTTGTTTTCCCGTTAAAACATCAAACTTGGCCGTTGCATGGCCCTTATCCCGCGCGGCTTCTGCAGGGGCGTAACCTTTACCTTTTTTGGTAACAATATGGATCAGAACGGGACCATCGGCACGTCCTTTGACCGTGCGCAAAACAGGCAGCAATTGATTCATGTCATGGCCATCAATCGGTCCAACATAAGAAAAACCCAAGGCCTCAAACAACGTACCACCAACGGTCATGCCTTTGATCATTTCCTTAGCCCGCTTGGCCCCTTCACGGAAGGGCTCAGGCAAAAATCCGATTGCACCGCGCGCAACATCGCGCAAATCCTGCAAAGGTGCCTCTGCATAAAGTTGCGATAAATACGACGACAATGCCCCAACAGGTGGTGCGATCGACATTTCGTTGTCATTCAAAATTACGATCAAGCGCTTTTTCAAATGACCCGCGTTGTTCATCGCCTCATAGGCCATACCCGCGCTCATTGATCCATCACCGATGACGGCAATGGCATCACCGTGGCCTGTATCACAGGCACCCCCCAAATCGCGGGCCACCGCAAATCCAAGCGCTGCAGAAATTGATGTACTAGAATGGGCCGCGCCAAAGGGGTCATACGCGCTTTCGGCACGTTTGGTGAACCCACTTAACCCATCTTGCTGACGCAATGTGCGAATGCGGTCACGACGTCCTGTCAGAATTTTATGTGGATATGCCTGATGGCTAACGTCCCAAATGATTTTGTCGCGCGGGGTGTCAAAGATTGCATGAAGCGCAACGGTTAATTCCACAACGCCCAATCCAGCACCCAAATGCCCACCTGTCTCGGAAACAGCGGATATGGTTTCTTGGCGCAACTCCTCTGCCACTTGCGTCAGTTCTGCATCTGAAAAACGCTTAAGGTCTTCGGGCAACTGAACCCGGTCAAGCAATGGGGTATTCGGACGATGTGACATAAAACAAAAAACGCCTTGGGTTAATTTTCCCGAGAGATAGCGAAGTGCGCAACATCCTGCAAGTTTTGCGCATTATTTCCATAGCACGAAATAGCCTCTTGTGCCTGATCAACAAGGGCACGTGCTCGTTGTTTTGCACCATCCAAACCAAGTAAAGAAACAAACGTGGCCTTACCCGCATCCGCATCTTTGTTCACACGTTTACCTGTCTTGGCTTCATCCCCCTCTACATCAAGAATGTCGTCGGCTATTTGAAACGCCAATCCAACCGCCTGTGCATAAGTTGATAGTGGCGTTACATCAACGCCTGCCATAATCGCCCCACTCATCGCGGACCATTCAATTAAGGCGCCTGTTTTGCCGTTTTGAAGGTGTTCAATTTGCTTTAATGTCAGGGGTGTTTCGGCGGTTTCGGCAGCAATATCCAACGCTTGACCCAATACCATGCCATGCGCGCCTGACGCTTTGGCCAATGTCCTGGCCAGTTCAGCGCGCACAGCAGGCGACCCTGCATGATCATTTAGGACCAGCTCAAACCCCATGGTTTGCAGGGCATCACCCGCCAGCACAGCAGTTGCATCATCCCATGCTTTGTGCACTGTTGGGCGTCCACGACGCATGTCATCATCATCCATGCAGGGCATATCATCATGGACAAGGGAATAGGCATGAACGGCCTCAATCGCAGCTGCGGGCCAGATTGATTGATCCTGCGATATACCAAACATAGCTGCACTTTCCATAACCATATAGGCGCGCATGCGTTTGCCACCCCGGACTGCGTAACGCATGGCATCCACGACTGGCTGATGTTCGTATGTATCAAGATAGGTGTTTAAATGCGCCTCAACTTTGGCTGCATTCGCGGTAATGCGTTCGTGAAACTGCATTACGCACCATCAAGCGGCGCAGTACCTGTCGGTGTGCCAGATGCATCTAATGTGATGGCGGCCACCTTCTCTTCCGCTTCTTTCAACTTTGCTTCGCAGCGTTTTTTCAGCAATGCGCCACGTTCATAAAGTGCAATAGACTGATCCAATGCAACATCACCACGTTCAAGTTGTCCAACGACGCGCTCTAATTCAGACATGGCTTGTTCAAATGTCATCTCTTCAACGGGTGTTTCACTCATCAGGGGCCTCAATCAGTTCGTTCACAAACACCTTGGCAGATGCAGCCAAGGCCTTTAAATCATAGCCGCCTTCTAGAACAGACACCAGACGCCCCTGACATATTTCACGGGCGAGAGTGCATAATTCACGTCCAAGCCATTGGAAATCCTCGGTGTCCCAGTTCAATTGCGCCAGTGGATCGTCACGATGTGCGTCAAAACCCGCTGAAACCAAAATCAGTTCCGGTCCAAATTCGCGCAGGCGCGGAAACACGGTGTGCGTATAGACTGACCGCATCGTGGCACCATCGGTTTCGGGCGAAAGTGGGATATTCAATACGTTGTCGTATTCACCCGTTTCGGTCGCGGCACCTGTTCCAGGCCATAATGGCATTTGTTGCGACGTGATGGTCAGCGCACGGCGTTCATTCCATAGAATATCCTGAGTCCCGTTACCATGGTGCACATCAAAATCCACAACGGCAACGCGTTTCAGGCCGTGATAATCCAACGCATGTTTTGCCCCCAGTGCCACGTTGCCAAACAGGCAAAAGCCCATTGCAGTTGCTGTTTCTGCATGATGTCCAGGCGGGCGCGCTGCAACGAACGCATTCTTGGCTTCACCGCCCAAAACCATATCCACTGCGCGCAGCGTGCCACCTGCTGCGCGATACGCCGCATCCACGGATCCAGGTGACATATGCGTATCAGCATCCACCTGAAACAATCCATCGTTTGGGCGCATACGTTTGATTTCTTCGATATAGGATTTTGGATGCACGCGCAGTAAATCATCATCCGCAACCAATGGGGCCGTGACACGATTTAAATTCAGCGGGGCCAGTGCGTGCAACACATGTTCCAGGCGGGCGACCTGTTCAGGATGCCCATCAGGGGTAACATGATCCAGACATTCCGCGTGGGTGATCAATGCGGTTTTCATAATGGGCCTAATCAGCTGGGGGACATGCCGCGCAACCGCTCTGAACGGCGACGCAACAACTCAACAACTGTAAGCAAGGCAATTGAAATAATCACTAGGATCGTGGCAACGGCCAGAATGGTTGGTGAAATCTGTTCACGGATCCCCGAGAACATTTGACGCGGAATGGTTCGCTGACGCACATCGGCCAATTGCAGCACTGCAACCACTTCGTCAAATGACGTGATAAACGCGAATAGCGCGCCTGAGATCACACCAGGCAAAATCAGCGGCATTTGCACCTTAAAAAAGGTACGAACAGGTCCCGCACCCATATTTGCACTTGCACGCGTAAGTGATTTATCAAACCCTGATAAAGTTGCTGTCACTGTAATGATCACAAACGGCGTACCCAAAACTGCGTGCGCAAGGATAATGCCCCAATAGGTTTTGACCAACTTAATATCTGCAAAGAAGAAGGCCAACCCAGAAGCCGTAATAACCAACGGGACAATCATCGGTGAAATCAGCAACGCCATAATCGGACGGCGCCACGGCATATCACTTGATGCCAATCCAATTGCCGCAAGCGTACCTAACGCAGTTGATAGGATGGTTGCCAAAATACCGATGTAGAATGAATTTCGGATTGAACGCACCCATTGCGCGTTATTCCACATATCTGACCACCATCCTGTGATCGCCTCGGGATCGACCATACCGTTTTGCAGGATGTCCCAATACCAACGTGTCGAAAACGCTGCGGGGTCCAACGCCAACATGCCAGGCGTAAAACTGAAGTACGGCTCTTGGTTAAACGACAAAGGAATAAGAATAATGATCGGCGTGATCAAAAATACAAATATCGCACCGCAAATGGTGCGGAATGTATAAAACCACAGCACTTCTTTCGAACTTGAATAGGGGGGCAAGGGCAAACGATACTGGCCGCTATTTAACCACAAAACCATGCGTCCAATAAAAAATCCCCAGACGGCCATTAGTACACCGAATGGGAAGCTAATCAAAACGCTGCCCACAACCAAAAAGACGATTACACCGACCCACCCTGACAACGAACGCCCAACGCCCGATTTCAAAAGCCCAAGCCCAAATGCCGAAAACAACAAGGCACCGACAACCAAATATACAGAATTATCAGAAAATTAACAGAAACTAGGTATCCAATATTTACACTTGAATAAATATTTGTTAATTGTACAACTATGGATAGTTTTACGGTAGGTAGTAAATTTTCAATATTTAAAAAAGATATGAAATTTTCAAATTCAACAAAACTAAAAAGGTTAACTGAATAAATTAGTCTACCTAAGAGTGAAATTACATTTGC
>CAXABH010000032.1:0-10741 GCA_963966925.1 uncultured Rhodobacterales bacterium | reverse complement strand
CTAGAAATTTTAGGGCGCTTCACCGAAGAGCTGTTCGCGCTGCAGCGTGCCATCCGAACAGGAGATGGTGATATGCTACACGATTACTTCACACGTACACGCTCGATCCGTCGGGGTATTATTGAAGCAGGGCAAGATACAGATGCACCGGATTTTGGTCGTGCGCAGTTGGATAACAAAGAGTAAGTCACATGTTGCAAAATCAATTTCACGCCAATTCCATGTCCGAATTGATGACGCTTGATCAAATGCGTGAAATAAGCGGTTTGGAATTCATGCAAGGTATCCTAGATGGTCGCTACCCATCTCCGCCCATTGGTAAAACATTGGGTTATTATTTGACCGAAGTGGCAGAGGGGCGCGTGGTATTTTCCGGTGCGCCGAACTTTGATGCATTTAATCCGATGGGCACAGTACACGGGGGATGGTACGGAACCCTGTTGGACAGTGCGATGGCCTGCGCAGTGATGACAAAGGTTCCGCAAGGATCGACTTACACAACGCTCGAATACAAAGTGAACATCATAAAATCGATTCCGCAAAATCGCCAGATACGGGCGATTGGAACAACAAACCATGTTGGGCGTTCGACGGGCGTTGCCACGGCGGAAATTATCGATATGGAAACTGGGAAATTATACGCAACTGGCAGTACCACATGTATCGTTATGAAAATGTAACTGTGATACATAGATAAATGGCGAACCCTCAGGTCAATATTTTCAAACTTGCAAGTGTTACATTCGTTGCGGTTTCGCTGGTCGTCTTTGGGGATACAGCTGGCAAACTTTTGACGGGTCAGGGTGTCGCGCCTGGACTGGTTGCGTGGTCGCGTTTCGCGTTGGCAGCTGTGCTGCTTTTTCCCTTTATCAGGGTGAAAAAGTCCGATCTGATGATGTTACGCGATTGGCGTGTGATGTTGCGGGGGTGTTTTATTAGTGGCGGGATCTTTTCGATCCTGATCGCACTAAAAAGTGAACCGATTGCGAATGTGTATGGCGCGTTTTTCATAGGGCCTATTGTGTCATATGCGCTTGCTTATTTGTTTATGGGCGAAGAGGTGTCACGATCCAAAACGGTATTGTTATTGGTTGGGTTTGTTGGTGTTTTGATGGTGGTTCAGCCTGGTATTGGAATGTCATCAGGCATTTTGTTCGCGTTATTGGCCGGGTGTTGTTATGGCTGTTACCTTGCGACTACACGTTTGGTTGCAGGTGCATTTCCTGCCCCTTTATTACTTATCTCTCAGTTGATGATCGGGACTTTGTTGCTGGCACCGGTTGGCGTAACGGGTCCTTTGCTATCCCTCCAGGTATCATCATATTTTCTTATCGGTTTAAGCGCGATTTTTTCGGCGGCTGGGAATTACCTGCTTGTGCTTGCAAATCGTTGGGCTGAGGCGACCCTGATCGCGCCGTTGGTTTACAGCCAATTGATTTCCGCAACATTTGCAGGATTGATTATTTTCGGTGATTGGCCCGACCCACTGTCACTTGTTGGGTTATTATTTATACTTGTCTCAGGCTTTGGCTCTCTCATGCTTCAGAATGCCAAATAAGTGGTAAATTTTACTGCGGCTTATGTCACGCCAATGTCTTAGAAATCCCGTGGCTTTTTATCACAGTTGGTGGTCAAGCATGCAAGCTCTAACCCCGACCTCATGGGTGTGAGATACCATCCAACTGCATGAGATGACTGTTATATCCGGTTCATGGGTAAGGTATTTGAAATGGTGCTGCTGAGTGGGATTGAACCACCGACCTCTCCCTTACCAAGGGAGTGCTCTACCACTGAGCTACAGCAGCCTGATGTACGCGGTGCTTAGACGGAAAATTGCCTAGGCGCAAGACAATTCTGGACGCTTTTTCAGTTGTGATGTAAGCATGGCGTATGACGCAGGCAAAGCAAAATAAAACACAAAAAAACGATGCACAAACACGTGAGGATCGCCTGAAACATGCGTTGAAAGCCAATATGGCAAAACGCAAGGCGCAGGCGAAAGCGCGTGCAAAACCAGAGCAGACCACGGCAGGGAAGGATACGTAATGGATTCTATATTAGTGACGGGAAATGGGCCGTTAAACGGGCAAATTCCGATTGCAGGTGCGAAAAATGCATGCCTGACCCTGATGCCAGCGACGTTGTTAAGTGATGAACCCCTAACGTTGACCAATGCGCCAAGGTTGTCCGACATTAAAACAATGACTCAATTGCTAGAGTCCTTAGGCGCAGAGGTGCAATCTATGGCCGATGGTCAGGTGCTGGCTATGTCATCGCATGAACTGACCAATTTGCGTGCAGATTATGATATCGTGCGAAAAATGCGCGCATCAAACCTTGTGCTGGGGCCGCTATTGGCACGCGCAGGCGAGGCAGTTGTGTCATTGCCCGGCGGTTGCGCGATTGGCGCGCGCCCTATGGATTTACACATCAGCGCCTTAGAAGCACTGGGCGCTGAAATTGATCTGCGCGATGGGTATTTGCATGCCAAGGTTTCAGGTGGTCGACTGACAGGCGCTGTGCATGAAATGCGATTTGCCTCGGTTGGTGCGACGGAAAATTTTATTATGGCCGCAACATTGGCCAAGGGTACGTCAGTATTGAAAAATGCGGCGCGAGAACCCGAAATTGTTGATTTGATCCACTGTCTGCAAAAGATGGGGGCGAAAATTGATGGCGCAGGCAGTGCAACCATTACGATTGAAGGTGTCGACCGTCTTGGCGGTGCAACGCACCCTGTCGTCGTAGATCGCATCGAATTAGGGACGTACATGTTGGCGCCTGCCATTGCGGGTGGCGAAGTTGAATTGCTGGGGGGTCGCATTGGTTTGATTGAAGCATTCGTTGAAAAATTGGACGCAGCAGGTGTGGATGTTTGGGAAACGGAAAATGGGATCGCAACAAAACGTCGTTCAGATCATATCAAGGCAGTTGATGTCACAACCGAAGTTTTCCCGGGATTCCCAACAGATTTGCAGGCGCAAATGATGGCGATGCTGTGCACTGCGGATGGCGTTAGCAATTTAGAGGAAACCATATTTGAAAATCGCTTTATGCATGCCCCCGAACTGATACGGATGGGTGCGCAAATTGACGTTCAGGGGGGAACTGCCAAGGTGACAGGGGTTGAACGCATGAAGGGGGCGCCCGTTATGGCGACTGATCTGCGTGCATCGGTTTCATTGATCCTTGCTGGGCTTGCCGCCGAGGGTGAAACACGGGTCAATCGTGTCTATCACTTAGATCGCGGGTATGAGCGGTTGGTTGAAAAGCTCTCTGGTGTTGGAGCAAAGGTTGAAAGGGTAGCTGGGGTATGACCCAAGATGCGGGATTTAATGATGCGCTTGACCGCCCATTGAATTTAGGTGCACAGGATGCAGAAGATTTACAGGTTATTTCGTCATTGATACAGGATGCTGTCCTGACGGTTGACGATATAAAATGGAACCAAATGGAACGCCAATTGGTGTTTTTGTTGAAACGGTTTCGTTGGGAAGATGCAGAAATGGCCCAACAGCAGGGGCGTGACCCCGAACGTGTTCAATCGCTGCTGGTAATCCATAATGCGATGGGGTTGGCCTCTCAGGGGATTGATCGCAAACAGGCAGATATTGTCCTATCCCTGATGGCGTTGGAATTTTCCGGCACGGCGGATGGGGTTGGTGATTTGATCCTAACATTCGCAGGGGATGGCGCACTAAAGGCGCGGGTAGATGGTCTTGATGTCGCCTTACGGGATGTGACGCGGCCCTATGTCGCCCCTTCAAAACAGGTTCCAAACCACGACCTATGATGCGCGCACTTGTGATTGGCGGGGTTCAACGCTATTTCACCCATGACTGATTGGAGTGACCGATGCCTGTTTTTTTGAACGCAACTGACCCAAATTTTGAAGTAGAGTTTCAAACTCTGCTGTCTGCTAAGCGTGAAGATAGCCCTGATGTGGACCAAGTGGTTGCAGATATCATTGCAGATGTGCGCGCGCGTGGTGATGAGGCATTGTTAGAATATACCGAACGATTTGATCGGTTGACACTCACCCAGGAAACTCTGCGTTTGTCTGATGACGAAATCGCTGCTGAAATCCAAAAGGTTGCGCCACAGGACCGAACCGCATTGAAATTGGCAGCCGCGCGCATTCGCGCCTATCACGCGGAACAAATGCCCCAAGATGCCTGGTGGAAGGATGCCAGCGGTGCGGAATTGGGCTGGCGTTGGACAGCCGTCAGCGCCGCTGGGTTGTATGTGCCTGGGGGGCTTGCCACCTATCCATCATCTGTCTTGATGAATGCTATCCCGGCCAAGGTCGCAGGTGTTGAACGCCTTGCTATAACGGTTCCAACCCCTGATGGCGCAATCAATCCACTGGTTATATTGGCTGCGCAAATTGCAGGGGTTGATGAAATTTATCGCATCGGCGGTGCGCAGGCGATTGCAGCGCTAGCATATGGTACGCCATCAGTTGCGCCAGTTGACAAAATCACGGGACCTGGCAATGCGTTCGTGGCTGCGGCCAAACGTCGGGTTTTTGGAAAAGTCGGCATTGATATGATTGCAGGCCCCTCAGAAATTCTTGTGATTGCAGACAAGGACAATAATCCCGATTGGATCGCATTGGATTTGCTAAGTCAGGCAGAACATGACGAAAGTGCACAGTCGATTTTGATTACAGATGATGCAGATTTTGCATCCGCAGTTTCTGCTTCGGTGGATAAATTTTTGCAAACGTTAGAACGGCGTGACATTGCGGGTGCAAGTTGGCGTGACTATGGGGCTATTATTTTGGTTTCCGACATGGATCAGGCGGTTGTCTTGTCTGATCGGATTGCACCTGAACACCTGGAAATTTGTGTTGACGATGCGATGGGTCTATCCGAAAAAATTCATCACGCGGGTGCAATATTTATTGGCGCTTGGACGCCCGAGGCAATTGGCGATTATGTAGGCGGCCCCAATCACGTCCTGCCCACTGCGCGTTCAGCACGATTTAGTTCGGGGTTGTCGGTCATGGATTTTGTGAAACGCACGACCTTGTCACGCATGACCCCTGATGCACTTGCGCAGATCGGACCCTCTGCAGAACGGCTTGCCTCATCCGAAGGATTAGAGGCACACGGGCTGTCGGTAACGGCCCGACTTAAGCAGATCAACACACCCTGATTAAACAACGCCTCAACAGAACCATTGCAAAGCGTTCAAAGGTCAAGTAGCCAAAAAGTGAAGGTGAAGAATTATGACCCGTATTGCACATATCGAAATAGATGATCGAAATCTACCGCCGCCCACACCTGAGATCGAGCAAGAGCGGCGTGTGGCGATCTTTGACTTATTGGAAGAAAATGTTTTTTCTTTACCCAATCGAGATGACCGAATTGTTCCGACTGGTCCATATAGATTAGACTTATCTATTCGTGAAAAAAGATTGGTGTTTGATGTTTCAACCGAGGCTGGTGAAAAAGCTGTTGAGTTTCATTTATCATTGTCGCCATTCCGTCAGGTCGTGAAAGACTATTGGGCAATTTGTGAAAGCTATTACGATGCGGTGAAAAATATGCCGCCCAGTCAAATCGAAACCATCGATATGGCCCGACGTGGTATTCATAACGAAGGTGCGCGCGTTTTGTCAGAACGTTTGCAGGGTAAGGCAGACGTTGACAATGATACCGCGCGTCGTCTGTTTACGTTGATCTGCGTCTTACATTTTGGGGTGTAAGCATGCGCCAGGACCTTCCACAATCGGTCCTGTTTTGCTGCGATCATAATGCTGTCCGATCACCAATGGCGGAAGGCATTATGAAAAAATTCTATGGAACAGGTACCTATGTTCAGTCAGTTGGCGTGCTTAACGACCTAGAGATTGATGGTTTTGCAATCGCAACCTGTGAGGAAATCGGTGTCGAATTATCCCGCCACCGTTCGCGCAGTTTTGATGAAATGGAACAATGGGGGGATGATTTGTCCTCATTCGATTTGATCGTGGCGCTATCCCCTGCCAGTCAACGACGCGCACTGGAATTAACGCGGTTTTTTCATTTGACGGTTGAATATTGGCCAATTCTGGATCCAACGGGGTTGGGCGAAACACGCGAGATGAAACTGTCGTCCTATCGACAAACGCGTGACCAAATCGTGGATCAATTAACGCGGCGCTGGGGCGCGCCATTGGAGGGGTAGATGCAGTCAACAATCCAAACATATTTTAATGCGTTTAATGCAGGTGACATCGAAGGCATGTTGGAGTGTCTGGATGATACAATCGCCCATCATGTGAATGAGGGACAGGTGCGCACGGGCAAAGATGCGTTTCGCAGTTTTTGTCTACATATGAATCAGTGTTATAGCGAAAACCTGACGGATATGGTTCTGTTTTCTAATCCGGATGGATCACGCGCGGCGGCCGAGTATACTGTGAACGGAACCTATCTGAAAACGGATGCGGGATTGCCTGAGGCGCATGGCCAAAAATACAAATTGCCAGCGGGTTCGTTTTTTTCATTATCGAATGACAAAATTACCCGAGTGGTAACGTACTATAATCTTGCGGATTGGACGGCACAAGTTTCATGATTGATGTCCGTGTTCTTACGGGGGCGGCGCTTGATGCGGCATTAGACGCGGTTGCACGGTTACGCATATCGGTTTTTCGGGAATGGCCCTATTTATACGATGGTCATTTGGATTACGAACGTGATTATTTAAACGCATATCGGAATAACCCTTCGGCGGTGTTGGTGGGCGCCTTTGAGGGTGAACAATTGATTGGTGCTGCAACAGGAATGCCCATGTTGGAGCACGCAGACGAATTTGCATCTGCTTTTCAGGATCTGAATTGGAATCTAGCCGATGTATTTTATTGCGCTGAGTCCGTTTTGCTAAAAACATATCGTGGACGTGGGATCGGGCATAAATTCTTTGACTTGCGCGAAGAACACGCACGCGCATTGGGATGCAGAAAAGTGGCATTTTGCGCGGTTCAACGCCCCATAAATCATTCCCTGCGTCCCCCTGATTATCGCCCACTAGATGCGTTTTGGAACAAACGCGGATACACTTCTGTGCCAAATGCAATTGCGCATTTCAGCTGGAAAGATATCGATGTTGCTACCGAGACGACAAAACCGCTTCAGTTTTGGGCGCGTGATTTATGACCCAGAAATTTCGGTCATTGCCGTCAGGAAACTGCGCACCTCGTCCAATGTGTTGTAGTGACACATTGAAACTCTGACACAATCGCTCCATCCAAGCGGATCCAGGACATTGCCAGAATAGTGGTCTGCTTTTCGTGTGTGCGTGCGAATGCCTCGATCATTCAGTGCAGTCACAATTTCGGCAGAGGCCCGGTTTTTGATCCGAAACGATACCATCCCTTTTCTGTTCGGGTTATCAAGACCACCGATGATTTCGACACCGCTCATTTCTGCCAATCCTGATAGATTGCCCAGCCCATGTATCATCGCGTCACACAGAACCTTTTCATGTGCTAAGATCGCTTTGCCCGCACTTACCAGGCGCTCACGACGATTTTCGCAGGGCGCTGTTTGCGTACCCAGCCAGTCCAGATAGGACACCACATCACTCATCGTTGCGTATGAACCAGTATCGCGTGTCCCAAGTTCCCACGCAGTTTCAGGCCCCCCTATCAGTTGTTCATGGGGTGCCTGCATAAAACGGTCAGATACCCATGCAAAACCATACCCGTGCCGAGAAAACATTTTGTAGGGTGAAACGGCATATCCATCGACATTATACGCATCAATGTCCAATGTACCGTGTGCTGCGTTTTGCACGCCGTCCACTACAATGTAGCACTCGGGTGAAACCGCACGGATTGCGGCGGCGATCGCGGCAACATCCATTCCCATCCCTGTGACGGGCGAGGCGTGTAATATACAGGCAACGCGCGTGTCAGGGGTCACGTATTTTGCATAATCCTCTGCGCGGGTTAGTCCAGTTTCGTTGTCGTGGGGTACACTGATGTAGGGGCGATTGGTGTTTTGTGCCCAGTGTTGTGCCGCGCTGCGGGTGGCGGGATGTTCAATTGTTGACCCCAACATGACACCCCCTGGCGCGGCTGCGGTGGCGGCATTGCGCACCAATCGGAACAACAGCTCTGTTCCACTTTCACCGACAAAGAATTGCCCAGTTGATGCGCCAAATAAGTCCGCTGCATCAGATTTGGCTTTGTTTATCGTATCGACCAACCCATGCGAGGCGATATTATCGCGTCCTTGGTTATCTGGGATTGCTGCGAACTTTGCTGAGGTTTCAACAACTGAGTTCAATGTCAATGCACCACCCGCATTTTCAAAAAAAATGCGCGGGCCCTGAAAGGGGCAGGTGTCAACATAGGCAAAGCGCGCGCGCACGTTTTGCATCAAATCTGGGTCTAGCTCGGTCATTGGGGGCACCTCATTAGGTTCAAATTGCAGTTCGGATTGATGATGACGCAACGGTGTTTGTCAATTGGCTTGAATGAGTTGGCACCAAATATATGCTGTGATCAAGATAAGGAATGACATTTATGGAAAAAGTCACGATTTTTGAAATGGGCCCCCGTGATGGCCTTCAAAATGAGCCGGGCACGATCAACACAGCAGATAAAATCGCGTTGGTTGATATGTTATCTGCTGCAGGATTGCAAAAAATTGAAGTGACAAGTTTTGTAAGCCCTAAATGGGTTCCACAAATGGCAGACGCGCATGATGTTTTAGTTGGCATCCGACGTGACGCAAATGTTCGTTATGCAGCCCTTACCCCAAACATGCGCGGTTTTGAGGGGGCTATGGCCGCAAATGCGGACGAAGTGGCCATTTTTGGATCAGCGTCAGAAGGGTTTTCACAAGCAAATATTAATTGTTCCATCGATGAAAGCTTTGAACGGTTTGCCCCTATAATGGTTGCTGCGAAATCGCGCGGAATCCCAGTGCGTGGTTACGTTTCATGTGTCACCGATTGTCCATATGACGGGCCAACCGACCCAGCCAAAGTGGCCTATGTCGCGGGGCGATTGATGCAAATGGGATGCTATGAAATATCACTGGGCGACACCATTGGTGCTGGAAAGGCTGAGACGATTGATGCCATGCTGGTTGCTGTGCTGAATGAGGTCGCCCCCATGCATCTTGCTGGTCATTATCACGATACACAAGCACACGCGCTGGAAAATATCCGGGTATCCTTGGATCATGGGCTGCGCGTATTTGATGCGTCGGTGGGTGGTTTGGGGGGATGTCCTTATGCACCGGGTGCAAAAGGTAATGTTGCGACTGAGGACGTGAACGATTTATTGTTATCGCTGGGTTTTCAAACGGATCTAGACAAGGCGCAATTGCATGCCGCCGCCATTTTTGCAAAAGGACTGCGACATGATGCATGAATATTCGACAATAAGTGTTCAAATGGACGGACGGGGCGTGGTGTCGCTGTGTCTAAATCGTGCTGAAAAGAAAAACGCTCTGTCTGCTGTTATGATCGATGAGCTGACCCATTTCGCATCGAACCTGCCCAAGGGCGCGCGCGTTGTCGTGCTATCTGGTGCGGGGGATGTGTTTTGCGCGGGTGGTGATTTAGGTTGGATGAAAGCGCAGATCAGCGCAAATCGTGAAACCAGAGTGAGCGAGGCGCGAAAGCTCGCCATGATGTTGAACGCCCTAAATGAACTGGATGCGCCATTGATTGGACGCGTGCATGGTGGTGCCTTTGGCGGGGGGGTCGGACTGTGCTGTGTGTGCGACAGTATCATTGCCGAACACGATACCAAATTTGGCCTGACTGAAACGCGTTTGGGACTAATCCCCGCAACGATATCCCCATATGTTATTGCCCGCATGGGCGAGGGACGGGCGCGGCGCGTGTTTATGTCTGCGCGAATTTTTGCAGCAGATGAAGCGTGGCAGCTTGGGATTGTGTCAGGAGTCGAGACAAGTGATGGTTTAGATGCGCGGATTGAAGCAGAAATTGCTCCATATCTATCTGTTGCACCAAATGCTGTGTCTGCGTCCAAACGTTTGGCACGGGCACTTGGTCCACAAATCACACCGGACATTATTGATATGACGATCCAATCATTGGCGGACACCTGGGAAGGTGAAGAAGCAGCACATGGGATTTCAGCGTTTTTAAGTAAATCCAAGGCCCGGTGGATGTCCTAAATCGCATCTAGACAAAAGTTGCCTCTGGGGAACTGGCAACTACGCCTTCATCGTGTCGGAAGCCGGTGGACACGGGATGCAGGTGTTTGATTTGACCAAACTCCGCAACGTGACCAACCCTCCGGTGAATTTCTCTGCCGATGCGGTGTACACAGGGTTTGGCAACGCGCACAACATCGTCATCAACGAAGCCACGGCACGCGCCTACGGCGTGGGCACCAACACCGCTTCAGGCGGTTTGCACATCGTGGACATCTCCAACCCCTTGAATCCCACCATCCTTGGCACGTTCTCTCAAGACGGGTACACCCACGACGCACAGGTCGTCACGTACATCGGTCCAGATGCGCAATACCAAGGCAAGGAAATCGCGTTTGCGTGCAACGAAAACACAATCACCATTGTGGATGTGGACGACCCCACCGACGCCACCCTCATCTCCACCGAAGGCTACAGCGGCTCGGCTTACACCCACCAAGGCTGGTTGACGGAGGACCACAAATACTTCGTGGTGGGTGACGAGTTGGACGAACAAAACAGCGGGGTCAACACGCGCACGTACTTCTTCAACGTGGAGGACTTGAACAACC
>CAXABH010000031.1:0-10789 GCA_963966925.1 uncultured Rhodobacterales bacterium | reverse complement strand
CATCATTGGATCAAACACGGGATCGACTGCGTGAAATCCCAGGGATCGTGCCACCCTTGCATGAACTAGGCGCGGGATGTGCGTTTGCAAAACGGTGTGATCATGCCTTTGATCGTTGTTTGAGCGCACGGCCCAGCCTATCAGACGCAGGACATCATCCAAATGCATGCTTCGCAGTTGAGGAACAAAGACTATGACGGCGCTTTTAGAAGTTGAAAACCTAACTGTGCGCTTTCCCATGCCGAAAGAGGGGTTCTTTGGATCGCCTTCCTATCTTGAGGCGGTGCGTTCCGTTTCGTTTAAGGTGGATGAAGGCAAGGCATTAGGAATCGTTGGCGAAAGCGGATCGGGTAAAACAACAACAGCCATGGCAACCATTCGGCTAGAGGATGCAGCCAGTGGTTCACTCCGTTTTCAGGGCAATGATTTACTGTCCTTAGATGACGAAGGCATGCGTGCCGCTAGACGTGATGTGCAATTGATTTTTCAGGATCCGTATTCATCACTGAACCCACGCGCACGGGTATCTCAAATTGTGCGTGAACCACTTGATTTAATGGATATTGGAACAACATCAGAACGCGATCAACGTGTCAAAGAGCTGTTCAAATTGGTGGGTCTGCGCGAAGATCAGCTAAACCTATTTCCACATCAGTTTTCAGGCGGTCAACGCCAGCGTATTTCAATTGCGCGCGCACTGGCTACCAATCCAAAATTGATTGTATGCGATGAACCCGTCAGCGCGCTGGATGTTGCAATTCAGGCGCAGATCCTGAACCTATTGGCCCAATTGAAAGAAGAGTTGGGGCTAAGTTATTTATTCATCAGCCATGATTTGGGTGTGGTGCGCCATATCTGCGATGATGTTGCCGTGATGTATTTGGGAAAAATTGTTGAAATGGGATCACGTGACGACATATTTGAACGCCCCCAACATCCCTATACCCAGGCACTATTGGCGGCGGCCCCGTCCCTAAGTCGACGAAAGTCCAAAGGATACACGCGTCCTTTAACTTTGACGGGTGATCCCCCCAGTCCTATTAATCCCCCCTCTGGCTGCGCTTTTGCAGAACGCTGCCCGCGTGTAGAGGCTGTGTGTCGCAAGGATGCACCAATTCTGGCGGACGGTGTCGCATGTCATTTTGCGGGGCCCGTTAAATAGGGGAGCCGATTTCTTTCAGACCAAAATCATGAAGTGCATGTTCAATGCTGTTGGTCTGGCACGTTTTTAATCGACCGAAAATTTCGGAGCCGCGCCGTCATTTATAATGTTGACGTCGGCTGCCAAATGTTGCGACGCGTTTGCGCCAGGCCCGATACGATCCGGTGCGCAAAGTGTTACGCATCAAGGTAACGACCTCTTTTTCCTTTAGGCCGTACTGCTGTTCAATATCCGCAAATGCCACGTGGTCTGATAAGGCCATGTGAACAATATCAGATACCTGCGCATCGCTAAGATTATGAAATGGTTTCATCTTTAAGGGCTTTCGTTGCTTAGGATTTCAAATAGTCCATCCGTCAGCCACGACAAGAAACCCTAAGTTTTTGATAATCGCCCCGGCACTGCAGACTGTGCCAATGAAATGCCCGCAGATGTCAGCATGTCCCACGCCAGCGCCTGATTTGACGTCACAACTGTGATGCCCAGTTCCTGCTCCAGCTCATCGATCACATCCACTGTTCTTAAGTTCGTACAAGAAATGAAAACAGCATCCGCACCATCAACCGCCGCAGCACGTACCGCGCGTTTAATGGCATCTGCGGTAATACGTGCAACAATGGACTCTGTGCTGACTTCGAAAGAAATAAGTGCTGAAATTTCGAATCCGTTTTCAATCAATAGATTACGCATCTCTTGGCTAACATCTGGGATATAGGGCGTGACCATGCCAATCTTTTGTGCACCCAGCTGCTTTAGCGCCCGCATCACGGCCGTTATGGGCGTGCACACCTGCGAATTTGGGTGCACCTTTTGCACTTCAAGCGTGACATTATGGGGACCGATCATTGTTGCACCTGATGTACAGGCATATCCCATGACCCCTATGTTGAAACTGGGTGGTATCATCCCCGCAGAAGATGCAAGATCCGCCTTCATTTCCATCAGGGTGTCTGGCGTCACCTCGGGGGCGGAATGAATGCGCGTTTGAAATAATGAACATGCTTTCGGCAACATCGCACGAAATTCATCTTCGATTGTTTCATCTGAACTTAGGACAATCAGGCCCAGTTTCGTGGATTCATCCAGATTTGTGTCAAATGGAAATGCCGTCATTTTCAATCCCAGTATTTTGCGAAAACGCTATTCAGGTTTTAGGTTTGTGTAAACCCGCTTGACGGTTGAAAATAATTTTGACCATGCTGCGAACATGACCCTGATAAACATACAAAACCCGCATATTGGACATGGCCTTGATTTACCCGAGGCTGTGCAACTGACAACTGACATTGAGGCGCTTGGGCATCTATACGCACAATGCCCAAGAGCAGATGAAACACCGTTGCATTTAATGGATGCGGCAGCGGCCCAAATCGGAATTGGTGCCCTTTATGTCAAAGACGAACGCACACGAATGGGATTGGGCAGCTTTAAAGCGCTGGGAGCCGCATCCGTAATTGCAACCATTGCACAAGAACGGGCGACAAATGGCGTTTTTGATAACGTGTTGTCAGGCATGACATTTGTAACTGCCAGCGCGGGCAATCATGGGTTATCCGTTGTGGCAGGGGCAAATGCATTTGGTGCCAAAGCGGTGATTTATTTGGCCGAAACAGTACCGGTTTCTTTCCAAGAAAAACTTCGATCAATTGGTGCTGATGTTGTGGTTGAGGGCGTCGATTACGAAGCAAGCATGATAGCCGCAGAAAATGCAGCCCGGGAAAATGATTGGTTTTTATTGTCTGATTCGACTTGGCCTGGCTATGCAGTCGGTGCGGATGTCATGAAGGGTTATATGCTTTCTGCGAAAGAGATTGTGAAACAATGCCCAGAAACGCCAACGCACCTGTTTCTGCAGGCAGGTGTTGGTGGATTGGCAGCCGCAATGGCGTTGTATCTACGCGAAGCCTATGGCCCAGATTTGCGGATTGTTGTTGTAGAGCCTGATCGCGCGCCCGCACTTCAGGCTGGTGTTCAACTTGGGGCACTGTGCGACGCAGGCGAAGGTGTTTCCAGTATGGGACGATTGGATTGTAAACGTGCCTCTCTGTCTGCGCTTGATACCCTGGCGCGTCATGCGAATGATTTTATGATACTGACGGACAAGGATGTAGAAGATCAACTGCCCAGTTTGTCAGAACTGGGGCTAGAAACCAGCCCCTCTGGTGGGGCGGGATTGGCCGCAGCAATGATTGGCGCAGCACAAGGTGCGTTCGACCTAAACGCCACATCCAAAGTCATGTGTATTGTGTCCGAAGGGGCCGTGAATGACTGATCCCGACATAAGGAATCCAAAGTCCGTCTAAGGGTGGACAACCACACAATGCACGCAAATGAATGTTGCTGAAATCGGGCGTGGGCGCCGGGCGTTTTTGGGCACAAAAAATGGTCCGTCAGAGAAACATATCAGACCCAATAGACCCATATCAAAGTCGGTGTTGGAAGAATCATGGTGACCCAAGAAAATACTTTGATCACAGATGTAATCCCCATTCCGATATGTGCGCGCGCCCCTCAGAACTGCCTATGACTAAGTTCGAAAAAAAACGACATGCACCATCAGAAAGAAGCTTGTGTTATGCCACTGTAATAGCAGATACTCTTTTGAAAATTGTAGGAATCCAATATGTACCCGATTCAGTTTAATGAACTGCCACCTGGATATAGTGCCTTAGAAAACGAACCAGAGTTCGATCCCGCAATTCATTTGGCCTTGGAAAAACCAGAAACGCTCTATTCCCTGTCGGATCTGGGTTACACGGGTGAGACATTGGAAAATGCACCCGCTAAATTTGCCGCCACTTCGGTTTTTCGCGTCCTATCAACAGAAGGTGCCGAAACGCTGTATCATACAGTGAAACGTTTAGAAGAATTTGCGACATCCAACCCACGTATCGAACGCAATGTGCGCGGCGGTGTGTATCGTTCAAAATTCTTACGTGACTTATGCCTATCACCCGATATCACCGAATTTTTGTCCGATATCGTTGACCTAAAACTTATGCCACACACGATTCCACATCAATTGGGACACCTAAATTTCAATCCCAAAGATATTGGGAAAAACGTTGATAAATGGCACGTTGATACACTGCGGTTTGACTATGTGATGTTTGTGACTGACCCAACCAAAAACCAGGGCGGACAATTCCAGTATTTCAAGGGCACCAAAGAAGAAATGGCCGCGCTGAAGAAGGCGGGACAAGACGTACCAACAGATCGCATCATTTCCCCTGCGATGCCGGGCCCCGGATACGCGATATTACAACAAGGTAATTTGGTCGTTCATCAGGCCAAGGGGCTAACTGCGCCGGGCGAACGTGTGACTATGGTCAACGGATATGTGCCCTATGATCCACGGTTCCCCGACTATTCGCGCTATGATCAGCTGTGTCACGCAGATCCAGAGGATGTTGTGACCACCGAATATTCAAAGCACGTCGCGGTTCAAGCAAACAGATTTCTGGAACAAAACCTTGTACAACAGAAATTCGGTGAAAACCCAGCTGACATTGCACAAGATTTGGAACAAGCAGCCAAGATGTTGCAATTTGCCGCTGCACAAATTCGTGCTGGCAAAAGCGCGATGGAGCATTTCGGAGACTGACCATGGATTACGTGGGATTTGATGGTGCACAATTTCGCAATTTCAGAGAGGTTGAGGATGGGCGCCCACTGCACATGCTGAACCTGGTCAAATTCCACAAAACAGTCACATATCCTGACGGAACGGTGATGTCTGGGCGTGATGCCTATCGCAACTATGGACGTGAAAGTGCACCGATCTTTGCCGCCCTTGGTGGGCGCATCGTTTGGCGGGGCGAACAACTGGCGATGTTGATAGGCCCCAGTGACGAAGAATGGGATCTGTGTTTTATTGCCGAATATCCAAATCTTGATGCCTTTGTTTCGATGATAAAAAACCCTGATTACCGCAAAGCGATGGAGCATCGACAGATCGCTGTAAAAACATCCAGACTGATCCGTACAGGGCAACTAGAGCTGGGTGCAAATTTTGCAGATTAGCGTATCAGGCGTAAAAAGGCTTGCTATGTGCCACTGAACACGATAGGTGCGCCACAGCTTTGCGATACTCTTCCAAAATGTCATACCAGTATGACAAGGATCTAATAACTTCGACCCTTCCCTTTGTTTTGAGTTTTGCCACGCAGATGGTTTCATCTGTGCAGTGCTAGGAACAGAAACAAAATGAAGGCGCGTGATCATGACATATCCCGCCACAGTATATAATTGAGATCACGTTGTATGATGACATTTAACGATTTTGCATTGCCTGAGGCGCTTCAGCACAAATTGGACGCACTTGGGTTTGATAAACCAACGCCTGTCCAAGAGCGCGCGATCCCCGCCGCCTTAGAGCAGCGCGATATTTTAGGTTCTGCGCAAACGGGAACCGGTAAAACAGCGGCATTTGCCATTCCACTTTTGACGAAGATCATGAACCATGCTGATGTGTATGGAATCATTGTCACGCCAACCCGTGAATTGGCACTGCAAGTCGATGAACAAATTCGCGCATTCCTAAGTGCAAAATCCAAGATCCGCTCAGTTGTGTTGATTGGTGGCGCATCAATTGATCGCCAAATACAAGCATTGGCCAAAAGACCAAAGATCATTGTGGGGACACCCGGACGGATCATAGACCATTTGGAACGCAAGAGCCTTGATCTCGCTGGATTCAACTATGTTGTGCTGGATGAAACAGACCGAATGTTGGATATGGGATTTTCTGCACCAATTGCTGAAATATTTTCACATGTCGCAGAAGAACGTCAAACATTGCTGTTCTCTGCAACGTTGCCGAAAAACATTCAAAAAGTCTCGGCGCAATATTTACAAAACCCAGTGCGCATCGAAATGGGGCAGGTGAACAGCGTTGGTGACAATATTGTCCAATCCACGCAGTTCGTCAGCAAAGAAGGTAAATTTGAAATGCTGGTGGATGCATTGCGCGATCATGATCAAAGCGCGATTGTGTTTATGAACAGTAAGTTCGCCACCGAAAAAATGGCGAAACGATTGAAGTCTGCTGGCATCACAGCAGAAGCCATTCATGGCGATCTGCGCCAAAGCAAACGTGAACGTGTGATTTCAAATTTACGAGATAATAAATTTCGCGTTTTGGTCGCAACAGACGTAGCTGCGCGTGGGATTGATGTGCCCCATATTCATCAGGTCATCAATTTTGATCTGCCGCGGCAAACAGAAGATTATATTCATCGCATCGGGCGCACAGGGCGCAATGGTGCACAGGGCATCGCATTAAACCTTGCGACGCGCGATGATATGGAAAAGCTTAATGAGATCGAGCGGCTGATAAACCCCGATGCCGCCAAATCCGTCCGCAAGCGACCGGCTGGGAAACCAGCAGGTAAAAAACCGCAGGCCAAGGGCCGCTGGCGGAACAAAAAAACAAATCGCGCCCGCGCGGCGTAATTGAAAACAGAAAACAATTCCAAACCATACGGAGAATAAAATGGCTAACGGAACAGTAAAATGGTTCAACGCAACCAAAGGTTATGGCTTTATTGCACCAGAAGACGGTGGCGCTGATGTGTTTGTTCACATCCGTCAAGTCGAGCAGTCGGGCATGAGCGAACTGCAGGACAACCAAAAAGTCAGCTACGAAGTTGAAACAGGTCGCAACGGCAAAAGCCAGGCAACCAATCTTCAATCTGCATAATTTGACAACTTTTGTTGTTTTCAAAAGCGCCCAGTCGACTGGGCGCTTTTTCTTTATCTGTGCTAAATTTGATTTGGATATCTGAGCAGCATGGATTAGGTGGTGTCTATGTATAAAAGAGACAGGAAATAATATGCCAATCCGCAGTATTGACCAAATTTTCGCCCTTACAAAAAATGCGCTAATTGCGCATGGCGCTGCCGATTGGCAGGCTGATGAAGTGGCCAAGGCAACCGCACATTCAGAGTCGTATGGAAACGTCATTTGCGGGCTGCAATATGTTGAAAGCTACTGCATTCAATTGGCAACAGGGCGCGTTGATGGTCGTGCTGATCCACAAATTTCAACGCCGCGCGCATCCGCAATTTTATCAGACGCACGCATGGGATTTGCCCAGCCAGCGTTTGCAAAGGGACTTGAACAGGCGTGTAAAGTGGCGCGTGATGCGGGAATTGCACTTTATTCTGTAAGCAATAGTCACACATGTACCTCTTTGGGGTTTTTCACAGAACAAATCGCAGCCAGTGGTTTGATTGGTTTGGGTTTCACAAATGCATCACCCGTTGTTGCCGCACCTGGTGGCAAATCGCGGGTAATAGGTACAAACCCGATCGCCTGTTCCATTCCAGATGGTCAGGGCGGAATGGCAATGCATTTTGATTTTTCCACATCTGCGGTTGCTTTGGGTAAAATTACCATGGCGAAATATGCAGGTGAAAAAATTCCGTTTGGCTGGGCAGTGGACGAAAATGGCGACCCAACTGATGATCCAGAAGCCGCATTGAAAGGATCGCTGTGCAGTGCGGGCGGGTACAAAGGTTGGGGTTTCGGTCTGCTGGCAGAGCTGATGGCATCTGCGATGACAGGATCAGTTAATTCGCTGGATGTTGGTGGCCTAAAGTTGGCCGATGGCCCCCCCCATCGCTTGGGGCAAACATATATCATTATGGATTCGACAACATTTGGTGATCAATTTGTGGCACGTTTTCAACGACTTGCGGATGCAATCGCAGAAGATGAGGGTGCCCGTATTCCTGGTGCGCAGCGTGATGCATTGACCAGCGTGGATGTTAATGACGCGCTTTGGCAAAAAGTCACTGAATTGGCGAATAGAACCTAGTCGTTATCGGACGCACCTGCGCCTGCACCTGACATACGTGATGCCTCGGTTTCGGGCACGTATGTGCGTGAACCCAGCAGGTCCAGCTGCGTAAGTGTGTCCGTAAATGTCTGAAACCTATGAGTTTTCGGTTTCAACCCGTGATCTGGATTCAGAGCAGCGCCCACTTCGATGACCACATGACCAACAGTTACTGATTCTAACTGTTTGATATGGGTATCCAATTCATCTATCACATTGATCCGTAGATCCCCGACAGTTTCTCTGAAGATCAATCTATGCCCAACCCGTTCTGCTGATTTACGCAAAAACGGAAACAGTAGGATCGGCATTCTAACCAGGCCCAAGTCACCGCCCTGTTGCGCAACACTCTGTGGAAGAGGGGCATGATCCATAACCGTCACGCCAAGAGTGATCGGACACTGCTCCTTAGTGGCGTGAAATGCGTGTCCAAACCAAGACAGTACGTCATTGTCATATTGCCCCAGCTGGCAAAGGGCCCAACCTGCTTCTTCTGCCAAGCCCCAACTTAGGCCAAAACCACGCGCGGCTTTTACAACAATCGCGGTTGCCTCGCCTTGTGATAGGGAAATGCTCAACGCTTTTATTCCTGACCAAGTTGATAGGGAAATGGCATGTCCTGAAACAAACTAATTCGAACCCATTTGTCAGACCTAGGATCAAAACGAGAGGCGCCAAAAAATGCCAGCTTGCATCGCATCATATCAATGGGGAGTGTGCCTTTACCCACCAAATTATCCTGAATTTCACCATATGGATTTAGCGGCGCTTTTTGCACGCGCTTGACGGCAAGTCGGTGTTCCGGGTGTTGCATAAGGACCGCCGCAATGGGATCTGTATCATTCCAATTGACGAGATCACTTTGCAAATTGGCCACCAAACGCGATATGCACAACGGCTGCTCTAATTCTTGGCCCTCATCAATACCAACGCGGCCTATGCGCGGTTCTAATTTCTCTTCTGAAACATACCAGAACAGTGCATTTTCATCTTTATTGTCGAAATCCGTCGATAAGGCCCAATCGAAATGATCGCTTAGGATTTCTCTCAGTTCCCCAACAGACATCGCACCATCAATCTTAGTTGCAGATCCTAACGCAGACGACAGGTTCGACGCCAGATCATCAATGATGCTTTCGTGTGGTTCTAATAACAGGGCAAGCAGTGCTTCTTGACCTTCGTTTGACAAATTGTCTTCTCCCCAATGCCACAAACGATCCCAGGGCATGATCGCCCCCCAATCAAAAGTACGCATATAGGAATCCAGTTGCGACAGATCATTTCTAAGATCTGCCAATCTCTTGACTTGTAGTGGATGGGACGTGTTCCACAGTTTCGCATTTTCGATAGCCGCCGCAAGAGCGTCCAAAAATCCAGATTGGGTTTGCGCGTCACAGGCGCGTAACGATCGCACTCTGGCCAAAGCTGTTTCGCGCGTTGTGATCCAGGCGTTTACCAGGTCCGGATGTCGCACCAAAAATGGCGCCATTCCCAGACCTGTTGAATTCCCCACGCCCAGGCGCTTTGCCAGTGCTGGATCAAGCTCTACTGCATGCTCTGCGCCAATACATTTTGCCATGTGATTGACTATGTCGATCGCAAACCAACGGATTAGCCAAACAGTTAGCATTTCAGCCTGAAATGGCGCCTGAAGCTCTTGGCGATTTTGAATGGCCGCATAATCAATGGCACCAAATTTTCCAGAACCGTAAACTGCTGTTGTGCGCATCATATACCCAACATCGAATAATTTCTGGGCGTCTGGCTGCATGCCTTTGCTTAACGTATCAACAACGTAATTGAATAAGCGCACTGACCGGTTTGCACGTGACAGGCAAATCTCTTTTTCAGAGATACGGCCTGCTTCTTGATGCGGCACATTCTTTGATAGTCGTTCAATATCTTCGTCAGTTGGAACACCGTCAAACAACGTAAAGGTTGCGTCCCATGCCGTGGCAATCACACGATCCGTTCTTTTTTCATCTGGCAAATCATGTGCGAATGCCACAAGGCTATAGGTGCGATCAGGCCCCTGCGCCTGATAGACCGCATAACCAACACCGTTTGCGTCGACATTCCATTTACTTCGCGTGAATTGCCATTTTTCCTTTTGTGCCCGACGCAATAATATCCGCAAAAACGATAGTCGCATTGGGTGTGCTGCACCCATTCGATCCAATCGCATAACCGTAGCAGGAGTCCTAAGCGCGATCGTGTGTGTATCTGACTGATCAATTTGCTGTGTCATGTTTGAACCCTACTCCATAGGACCAAAGTTGCTTTCAAAGAAGCGGTGCCAATTATTTCCCATCACGCCATCAATCTCGGATGATGACATACCTACTGTAGATAGTGCATTTCTGATATTTCCAAAATCACGATTATCCACAAACCATTCTGGCATGGGCGGGAACCCTGGTTTATCGGCGCTACCTTCGCCATAATCGATGGATTTCGTCCATCGACCAACGCGCATCCATTCAACGATACTATCGGGTTGATCCTGACATAAATCAGTACCGATACCGATGTTATCTGTACCCATTAGATCCGCGGTTCGTGCAATCATTTCGCAAAAGGATTGAAGCGTGCAGTCGCTGCCGTTTTGCAGATGATGCGGATAAAGAGAGAACGACATTTAATCCCGGCGGTGCGGCCTCCATCAGTGTCCGAACCAATCGTTTTGCGAATGGAAACGTCGTGTATGTGACAAGTGCTCCAAAGATGAAGGTACATATCGGGTCCACCACAGCGAACTTATCACCCATCGTCCATATCAAGATGC
>CAXABH010000030.1:0-10914 GCA_963966925.1 uncultured Rhodobacterales bacterium | reverse complement strand
GCGGTTTGCCGCCATCGCCTAAGGCGACCAATGTGATTTGCGAACGAAATAATACCACATCCTGACGCATCACAAGTTGGCGCAAAACCAAACGTGCCGGAGTCATCGAAATCGGCGCCGTTTCCACAATCAAATCATCTTCGAACACGGCAGGGGAAATGTAATCTGCCTCAACGCGGCGCACGGCGAAAACCATCCCTTGTGCCTTCATTGCGCGTTGATCAACGCCAATTTCACGCACCCATTCACTGCGCGCACGTTCAATAAATTTCAGGTAATTTGCGTAATATACGATCCCTGCCAGATCTGTATCTTCGTAATAAACGCGCACAGGAAAACGATGTGGGGTCATCTTAGGCATCCTTTGGCAGACGGGCAAACAGACGCAGCGCATGCGATGAATCCTGCGCCATCATGGGCAAAACGGGGTCATAGGCCGCGCGGATAACATCCGCCACCTCGGTCCGCAGAACCGTATGACCGTTCGGGGCAATCGCAAGGGGCGATTGATATTGAAACGCACGATCCGACCACACAAGAAAGGATTGCACAACTTGCATCAGAAACAGGGCATCTGCAGACATCTGTGCCAATTCATGATCCATGCGCACAAATACGAAACAGGCCTTAATCGCGCCCGCATCATCAAAGCGAAATGAACGGTATTGCTGTGAATTTGCATCTTGTAGACGTCCAACCAAGTTATCCAGATTTGGCATAATGCGATCCAAATCTGATACAGCCAATAATTCGTCCCAATCCCTGATGAAAAAGAACATAAGATTTGTTCCCAATTCAGGGTCAGTTTCAGACATGGGATGACCGACCATGGCGCAGGTCACCTCAATTGCGCCTTTTAAGGTTGCGATTGATGGATCCTCAATCCCAAAGGCGATGGGCGCAATGGGACGTCCCCAGCGGGCAAAAAAATAGGTATCATCTGAACGCGAGAAAAAGCGTTCGACATCTTTGGGTGTCATTTTGTGCGGCACTCCGAACTGTGTTTGGCATGCGCTATATCGGGTTTCCTACGTCTTAGCAAAGGGGGGATGTGTGTTCTGTTATTGGAACAGGTCACTTTGCCCCTTTGGCATCGGCAGCCCCAAATGATCCCAACCGCGTTGCGCCAACATACGTCCGCGCGGGGTACGTTGGATCAACCCCTGCTGCAATAGATAGGGTTCAATCACTTCTTCTAATGCATCACGGCTTTCTGATAGTGCAGCAGCCAATGTTTCAATCCCAACGGGCCCACCCGAGTAATGTTCCGCCATTAGGCGCAGGTAACGACGGTCTGCACCGTCTAATCCCAGATCATCCACACCCAGACGCGTCAATGCGTGATCGGCTAATGTTTTCGTGACGGTTCCATCCCCATCAACCAATGCAAAATCCACAACCCGGCGCAACAAACGACCTGCGATACGCGGGGTACCGCGCGCACGGCGCGCAATTTCGCGCGCGCCCGCTTCATCCGCAGGGGCACCCAGTTTTCGTGCATTGCGGGACACAATTTGGTACAGTTCATCTTCTGTATAAAATTGTAAACGCGTGGGAATACCAAAACGATCCCTAAGTGGCGTGGTCAAAAGCCCAAGTCGCGTTGTCGCCCCAATAAGCGTAAAGGGTTGCAATTCAATGCGCACAGTGCGCGCGGCTGGCCCCTCTCCGATCACAAGATCCAGTTCAAAATCCTCCATCGCGGGATAAAGAACCTCTTCAACAACAGGGTTCAGGCGATGAATTTCGTCGATGAACAAAACATCACGTGCCTCTAGATTTGTCAGGATCGCTGCCAAATCACCTGCTTTGGCCAGAACAGGACCAGATGTCATTTTGAAATTTACACCCAATTCCCGGCTAATGATCTGGGCCAATGTAGTTTTCCCCAGACCCGGTGGACCATAAAATAACGTGTGATCCATCGCCTCGGCACGTTGACGGGCAGACTGAATAAAGACGCGCAAATTTGCGCGTGCCTCAGCCTGACCCGTGAATTCATCCAGCGCCTGTGGCCTAAGGGCGCGATCTGCATCCTCGGGCAGCGGTTCGGGGCGCATCATTGGATCAGAATCTTCCATACCTTATCCCTTTGGCGCCATAAGTTTCAGGGCAGCGCGAATAACGCCCGATGTATCCATGTCAGGACCATCTGCCATCACTTGTGCAACAGCTGCCGCCGCATCCGACGGCGAATATCCTAGATTTTGCAACGCTGACAGCGCATCCGCCTGTGCATTTGATTGCACCATTACGGGCTGTGGCGTGGGTGCCATTGGTGCAGCGGGCGTATCAGCCTCGATCACCGCATCCATAACCGTTGCAGGGGTTGCGGATTGACCAGCCATGGCCATGACAGTTGGCGCTTTGTCTTTCAACTCAATCACAACACGTTGTGCAGTTTTTGGGCCTACTCCTTTGGCTGCCTTGATCGCATTCCAATCCCCTAGCGCAATTGCCCGGCTGACCCCATCGGCGCCAAGCGCCCCAAGGATTGACAAAGACGCCTTGGCCCCGATCCCCTGAACGGACATCAACAAACGGTGCCATTCCTTTTCAACCAAGGTTGGGAAACCAAACAATTGCAACAAATCTTCGCGCACAACCAGATCCGTATAAAGTGCCACCGCCTCTCCAACTGATGGCAGCGCAGCAAGCGTGCGATCAGAGCAATAGATCATATAGCCAACTCCGCGCACATCCAACAGGATGTGATCATCCGAGCGATAATCAATGCGGCCTGATAATTTCCCAATCATTGTGCTTTTGCCAATGCGGCCTCCCACGCGCCGGCGGAGCGCGCATAATGAGCGTGACATAACGCGATGGCCAGGGCATCAGCCGCATCTGCACCCGCGATCTGAACACCAGGCAATTGCAGGCGCACCATGTGATCAATCTGACCCTTGTCCGCATGCCCAACACCAACGATCGTCTTTTTAACTTTGTTTGGGGCGTATTCCGCAACCGTGATGCCCGCCTGTGCCGGAACCAACAGGGCAATTGCGCGCGCCTGACCCAGTTTCAGGGTCCCCACACCGTCTTTGTTCACAAATGTATTTTCGACAGCCGCGGCATCAGGTTGATACTGCTGAACGACCGCTGTCATTTGCGTGTAAAGCGAAACAAGTCGCGTTGCCAAATCCTCGCCCGTGCTGTGACAGACCCCGTTTGCAACATGCGTGATTCGGCTTCCAACTGCCTCAATCACACCCCAGCCCATGTTCCTCAATCCCGGATCGACGCCCAAAACGCGCATGTCGTCCCCTTTTTTATAATTTTATTAGCAAATAGCACAAAACAAGAACACTTGCCAATCGCTAATTCCGACATCCGTTTCCGACCCAACATAATGCAATTTCGCCGCACCGCAGAAAAATACGACATTAATGGTGTCATTTTCGCCATAAAATACGGGGAAAAACAGCAAAAATAAGTCATGCAAATTGCGCATAGTCGACATGCGTTTTTTCCCGCTAGTCATCATGCACAGACAGGAATAGCTGCAGTGCAGAATTATTCTTTATTACACATCATAGAAGGATCTCTGCAATGGCTGCAGTTAACACAAACTCGGTTGCCACTTTTGTTTCTGGCAAAGGTCTGATCGCAACCACATTTGAAACTATCCAACGCTGGAATGACGTACGCCGCACACGCGCGGTTCTGTCAAAACTGTCTGATCGTGAACTACATGATATCGGTCTGTGCCGTGGCGACATCGAAGACGTTGCAAAGAAATCAGCACTTTAAATTGTACAACTGGTAACGAGTTGGGCCGCGTGTTTCTGCACGCGGCCTTTTTTATGCGCAGCTATTTTTTCAATGTCAGCGTTGACCATTCCCCAATATCTTCGCGGTGGGCCAGCGTCAGTTCCTGTGCGACATAGGCGGCAGTCACATCCTCGGCTTGTTCAACCAACAACCCTGACAGGATCACATAGCCCCCAGTTGCCGCATGCGCGGCAACATCAGGTGCCAATTCAATCAATGGCCCCTTTAAAATATTCGCAAAAATTAGATCAAAGGGTGCGGCATCCTTAAGAGTAGGATGATCAAACCCTGCGGCTTCGACGCATATGACGCGATCTGTTAAATCATTGGCGGCTGCATTCGCGCGCGCCACGTCAACGGCCACTTCGTCAATGTCGCTGGCGATCACGGGATTGGGCCATATACGCGCTGCTGCCATGGCTAAAACTGCGGTACCACACCCAATATCAGCTACGTTTTGGCCCACATAACCTTGGCCCGCCAGTCGATCAAGGGCGCGCAAACATCCCAGTGTTGTTCCGTGATGCCCTGTGCCGAATGCCATCGCAGCCTCAATTAAAAGCGGCTCGCACGCATCAGGAACCTTATCGGCATCATGTGATCCATAAACAAAAAACTGCCCTGCGACGACTGGCTGCAATTCGCGCTTTACCTTGGCAACCCAATCGGTTTCTGGCACTTCTGAAATCGCAAAATCACCTGCGCCAAAAGCCACAGACAAAATCGCGAGCGCCGCCAAATCAGGTTTTTCCGTGAAATACCCCCCAATTTCCCAAAGCCCCGAGTTATCCTCAAGTTCGAATACACCAACACCAATGGGTTCAGGATCCATGCGTTCCATCGCCTCTGACAGGGCATAGGCTGCCTCTTTTCCATCAACTGTGGTCAGTGCGGTAAAGGTTGTCATGATAAATCCTTATACTAGTTCAAGCCCGCCTTAGGCGCCGAATTCGCCCAGGTCAACACTGTTTCATTCCCCTCTGCAGGATTGCGCGGGATCAAAAGTGACAACAGAAACGACATAAATGCCATACCTGTTGCAATCACAAACACTGCACCGGGCGACACCAACCAAATATACCCCAAACCCGCTGGCAGAAACACCGCCGCGATATGATTGATTGTAAAGGCCACTGCCGCAGTAGGCGCAATATCAGCTGGATCCGCGATTTTTTGGAAATAGGTTTTAATCGCCAGCGCCATCGCGAAAAAGATGTGATCCACCACATACAGGATCGACGCCAGGATCACCCCCCAACCAAAGAAATAGATACCACCATAGGCGCCAAACACAATCGTCAAACCAATGTATTCAAAATTCAGAACACGTCGTTCGCCAAAATGCCCAACTGCCCGTCCGATAAAGGGCGCAACCACGATATTGATCACCAAATTGATCAGGTAAAGCGCCGTTATTTCATGTACATCAAATCCAAATCGTTCGACCATCATGAAACCAGCAAAGACCAAAAAGATCTGACGGCGCGCACCCGCCATGAATTGCAAGGCATAATATAACCAATAGCGTTTGCGCAGCACCATATGTTTGCGCTGTGGAGTGGGCGCTTCGAACTGGGGATAGGCGATTAAACAAAAAATCGCGATCGCCACCGTCGCCCCACCCGAAATCAAGTAAACAAAATTATAACTGAGATCTAACGCCTTCCACCCCAGCACAATTAAACCGTAAGCGACCAATGTCGCCGCCGACCCCACCGCCAAGAGTTTGCCCAAAAAGCGCGGTGCCTCTTGCTTATTCAACCACTGCAACTGCAAAGATTGGTTCACTGTTTCGTAATAATGAAACCCGATTGAACTTAGCATTGTGATGGTCAACAGCCCTGCAAATGACGGAAACCAAGCAGTAATTGCACTGGCCGCCCCCAAAAGAACCAGCGACACTAAGCCCAATACCTGTTCCCGAATAAAAATAATCAGGGCGATAACACCCACGGCCAAAAACCCCGGGATTTCGCGCACTGTATGCAGCCAACCAATGTCGGATCCATCAAAATTGGCAACCTCGACAACAAAATTATTTAACAGCGCCGACCAGACCGCAAAAGCAATCGGCATCGCAATTGCCATAAGATACAAAAGCGTTTTGGGCTGTCGCCATTTCGGCAAACGACCCACCTGATCGATTGGGATATGCTGGTACATGTGAGAGAGCTTTCAAAAGATGTCTTCTGTTAACCCCAGTTTTCAGGAAGGTCAAAGGAAACTCTGTGGATCAATATCCACAGACAGACGTAAATCACCCTTCAACGACACAGGGGCAATCCATTGTGCTAATGCACGTTGCAACGGTGCTGTCTTCTCTGCCTTGATTAACATGCGTACGCGAAAGCGGGATCGCACACGTGCAATGGGTGCAGGTGCAGGTCCAAAAATTTGTGCGCCAATCGCGTGCAACGGACCAGCATTGCGCAGCAAATGATTGCCAAGGTCAAAGGCGCGCTCGGCCTCTGGTGCACTAATGATTATTGCAGCCAGACGTCCAAATGGGGGAACCTGTGCCGCCTGACGCTCGGCTGCTTCGGCATTCCAAAACGCCTCTTCTTCGACCCCCAATATCGCGCGGATTACGGGATGTTCGGGTTGATACGTTTGCAAATAGGCCTGCCCCGGTTTTTCAGATCGCCCCGCGCGCCCTGCAACCTGTCGCATCAACTGAAATGTGCGTTCAGCTGCACGCAAATCGGATCCCTGTAACCCCAAATCCGCATCAATCACCCCGACCAATGTCAGATTTGGGAAATTATGCCCCTTGGCCACCAATTGCGTGCCGATGATGATATCAACACCCCCATTCGCAATGTCCCCAATCGCCGCCTTAAGAGCGCGCGCCGATGAAAACAAATCCGAGGATAACACCGCAATATTCGCTTCAGGGAACAGGGCTTTTGCCTCTTCTGCCAACCGTTCTACACCTGGACCAACCGGGGCCAATCGCCCCTCGACCTCACAGTTATCGCATATATCGGGCATCGGTTCGGTTTCACCGCACTGATGGCACATCAAGCGGTTCAAAAAACGGTGCTCAACCATTCGCGCGTCACATGTTTTGCACCCAATCTGATGACCACAAGCCCGACACAGCGTAATGGGCGCATATCCACGGCGATTGATGAACAGCATTGATTGTTCGCCTTTCACCATGCGCGCCTTGATCCGCGCAACCAAATCGCTGGACACCCATCTGTCCGAGGGCAGTTTTTCCTGGCGCATATCAATTGCTGACATTTCGGGCATCACACTGGGACCAAACCGATCCGTCATGCTGATTTTATGATACTTTCCGCTTTCTGCATTGACCCAAGTTTCCAAAGACGGCGTTGCAGATGCCAAAATCACGCTGGCCTTTGCAATTGATGCGCGCAAAACGGACATGTCCCGTGCATTATACAGCGCGCCATCTTCTTGTTTATAAGATGTGTCATGTTCTTCATCGACTACGATCAATCCCAAATCCCGAAATGGCAGATAAAGCGAAGATCGCGCACCGATCACCAATTGCGCACCACCCTGACCTACCATTTTCCAAATGCGTCTACGCTCGGTCATTGTGACGCCTGAATGCCACTCGGCTGGTTTTGCGCCGAAACGTTCGACGACGCGCGTTAGGAATTCAGATGTCAGTGCGATTTCGGGCAACAAAACAAGCGCCTGTCGCCCCTGCCGCAGGGTTTCGGCAACCGCCTCTAGATAAACTTCGGTTTTCCCCGACCCCGTCACACCACGCAACAAGGTCGTGGAATAGGCGCCGTTTTGAACGCGCGTGATCAGTTGGGCGGCGGCATCAGCCTGAACATCCGTCAAAGTCTTGCGTGCGAAATCAGGATCAAGTGGGCGAAATGGCGTGTCGCGCGGGCGATCCACCTCTAACACGGCGCCCAGTTTGACCAATCCTTTGATCACCGATGTGGACGCCTCGGCCAATTCAGCCAATTCGGACAATGTGAACACCGCGTCTGCAAAATCTTCCATCACCCCTAAAACACGCGCACGTACCGGGGTCATTTTACCCCCTTCAAACGCATCGTTTAATTGATAGACCCGCCGCATACTGGGGGGATCCATCAAGCCCGGGGCGCGCGTCGCAAGACGCAACATCACTGACATAGGGGTTAAGGTATATTCACCTGCACGAATTAAAAACTCCCGCATGGCGCGTGTCATTGGTGCAACATCTAATACGCGATTGACTGACCTAATTTTCGCAGGATCATACCCACCCTGACCCGCGCCCCAAACAACACCCAACACTTTGCGCGGACCCAATGGCACCTGGACAAAAGCGCCTAGAAAACATCCACCTTCGGGGGCTTTGTAATCCAACACACGATCAATGGGCTGGGTTGTCAGGACTGACACCAACTCAGATTCATGGAAAAACTCAGGACTTTCTAACATCACGGCGACAGAGGGCTTTTCTAAAAACTCGACATAGGTTAAAGCAGTCTCAACCTTAGGCTAATCCAAACAAGGACCACAACAATGAAATTTTTCGTCGACACCGCAGAAATTGATCAAATCCGTGAATTGAATGATTTGGGCATGGTAGATGGTGTGACAACCAACCCATCATTGATCAAAAAATCTGGGCGGGACATCATCGAAGTGACGAAAGAAATCTGTGCAATGGTGTCTGGCCCTGTCAGTGCCGAAGTCACATCAACAGATGCAGACACAATGATCGCCGAAGGGCGTAAATTGGTCGAAATCGCGCCAAATATCGCGGTAAAAGTGCCCCTAACCTGGGACGGGTTGAAAGCGTGTAAAACATTGTCTTCCGAAGGACACATGGTAAACGTCACGCTTTGTTTTTCTGCAAACCAAGCGTTGTTGGCCGCAAAAGCAGGCGCATCCTTTATTTCGCCATTCATCGGACGTTTGGATGACATCAACTTGGATGGTTTAGAATTAATCGAAAGCATTCGCACGATTTATGACAACTATGGATTTGAAACAGAAATCCTTGCCGCCTCGATCCGGACAACCAACCATGTCTCAGATTGTGCCTTAATTGGTGCAGATGTTGTCACCGCGCCACCAGCTGTGATCAAGTCGCTTGCAAACCACCCATTAACAGACAAAGGCTTGGCTGCTTTCTTGGCAGATATCGCTGACACGGGCCAAAAAATCCTGTAATTTTCGACTAAATCACGATAAGCTGGGCCAATCGGGTTAGGTGAATGGGCAGGATGGACCACGCATTAAAAAATAAGATATTGGCGCAACCTGATGTCATTTTGGATGATGATGACGTAATGCGTGCCTTAATTTCTGCAGATGATTGCGCGCGCGGGCCGAATGTGATCGACCTGCGCGGATTGGCGATGCAGCGTCTGGAAGAGCGTTTGGATCGCCTAGAAGATACCCACAAAAGCGTCATTGCCGCCGCATATGACAATCTGGCTGGCACAAACCAAATTCACCGTGCGATCCTACGAATCATGGACGCTGAAACATTTGACGATTTTCTCAGCATTTTGAATGATGATGTAACCCAAATTCTGCGTGTGGATACAACGCGTATTATTTTTGAAATGCGCGCGGTCGATACATCGCAGGCGCAAACGCTTAGTAATTTGCACCCAATGATCGGTGTCGAAGGGCCAGGGTTCGTACAATCATATATGACGCAGGGGCATGGCACGCTCAGTTCCAATGTCGTGGTACGCCCAGCGCCGCGCGGAGCGGTCCAAGTGTATGGTAAAACACCAAATCCCATCCTATCGGAGGCTGCACTTCATCTATCATTGGGTGGAACGCGCCCCTCTGCCATGGCAGTGTTAGGAAGTGTTGATGCAAAACAATTTTCACCGCAACAGGCGACAGATCTGCTTTCTTTCTTTGCAGGTGTGCTGGAACGCGTGCTGCGCCGCTGGCTGGTATGATTTCCGAGGAAGTCAGCACCTATATCAACACGTGGTTGGACGTGTCCCGCGCCAGTAAAGGCAGCAGTAATAACACGATCAAGGCCTATCAACGCGACGTCCAAGATTACTGTGCATTCATTGCAATTCACACCGGTGAACCCGGAAGCGCGGGTTTACGTGGGGTATACAACTCTGATGTCCGGGCATGGATGGCCAATGAACGTAAACAGGGCGTTACATCACGCACTCTTGCACGAAAACTCTCTGCTGTGAAAACCTTTTACAGATGGCTGGCGCGGCAGTTGAGTTTTGATCCCACAGTTGTACTGGCAGCAAAATCACCAAAATTCCAGGCAAACTTACCCCGCCCATTAGCCGAGGACGCCGCATTTAAGGTGCTGGAACAGGTTGAGGCACAATCCCCAACCGATTGGGTCGCAGCACGTGATGTGGCTGTCGTTACCCTGTTATACGGATGCGGTTTGCGTATATCAGAAGCGCTATCACTTTCATGTCGTGATGTTCCATTGCCAAACAGTCTGCGGATCGTAGGAAAAGGCAACAAAGAGCGCATTGTACCCGTTCTTGAAGCCGCGCAAGAGGCCGTCCAAGCATATCTTAACCTTTGCCCATATCCGCTTACAGGGGATACTCCTTTGTTTGTCGGAGTGCGGGGCGGCCCGCTTAATCCGCGCATTATTCAAGGTGCAATTCAAAACGTGCGCAATCAATTGGGATTACCTGCATCTGTAACACCACATGCAATGCGCCATAGTTTTGCGACACATTTACTTAATGCCGGTGGTGATTTACGCACCATACAAGAACTCTTGGGGCATGCCTCGCTGTCAACAACCCAACATTACACTGGCGTTGATACCGCGCGTCTATTGGATGTTTATAAATCCGCCCACCCAAAGGCATAGGCAATTACGGATTGCAGATTACTAAAAAATCCCGCATAGGAAGACGATGGATTTACGACTACGCGCACTCTCTGTGCATCTTCTTACCGCTAGCGGTGCAGTTTTTGCAATGCTCGCGCTGCTTGCGGCGGCAAATCACGACTGGCCTGTTATGTTTCTGTGGCTTGTGGTTGCGTTTTTCGTGGACGGGATTGATGGGCCACTTGCACGGAAATATGACGTAAAGACCAATGCACCGCGCTTTGACGGTGCGCTGCTGGACATGATTGTCGACTACCTGACCTATGTGTTCATTCCCGCATTTGCATTGTTTCAGGCCCATTTGTTGG
>CAXABH010000029.1:0-11039 GCA_963966925.1 uncultured Rhodobacterales bacterium | reverse complement strand
ACGGCATACGAGGTGCCAATACGTGACTGGAGTTCAGACGTGTGCTCTTCCGACTACCTAAAACCATCTTGCGTCGCCATTGGCTACAGTATATCGCGCCGAAAATGGGATTACACTAGCGGTTTTTAGATTGTAACACCTGTTGGATTGGCCATAAGGTGACCCCATCAGAAAGGAGGAGTAAATGGATGATCGCACATTGACACCAGAGGTCGAAGGAGACGCGGACTCTGTTGATTACTCTCTTTCTCGGCGTGATGTTTCGGCCATTTTATACGCAGTTGATCGACAGGATCGCGCGGCGCTGCTGACCTTATTTGAAGATATGCACCCGGCAGATATTGCTGACTTGTTGGAACAAATTGGATCGTATAATCGCCGCCGTTTGATCCTACTATATGACCGTGATTTCGATGGTGACGTTCTCTCGGAACTGGATGACGCACTGCGCGAAGATGTCATTTCCTATCTTAAGCCAGAGGTTCTGGCAGAGGCCGTTCGTGATCTGGACAGCGATGACGTTGTCGATCTGTTAGAGGATTTGGAGGAAAAGCAACAAACCCAAATTTTGGATGCGTTGAACGACAGTGACCGCGTCGCCGTTGAGCAGGCGCTGCAATTCCCGGAATATTCTGCGGGTCGATTGATGCAGCGCGAAGTCGTAAAAGCGCCCGAACATTGGACCGTAGGACAGGCGATTGATTTTATGCGTCGCCAAAAACGCCTACCAGATCAGTTTTATCATATTGTGCTGGTGGATCCGCGCATGCATCCCATTGGTAACGTGACCCTTGGGCGTTTGATGTCCTCAAAACGCGATGTGGCGCTGATGGATTTGCGCGAAACAGTGTTCGAGGTGTTTCCAGGAACCCAAGACGAAGCTGACGTGGCCTATGCGTTTAACCAATATCACCTGATTTCTGCGCCCGTTGTAGATGAAGAGGGGCGGCTGGTTGGTGTTATAACGATTGACGATGCTATGGCCGTGTTGGATGAGGAACACGAAGAGGATATTTTGCGCCTGGCCGGTGTGGGGGAAAGTAGCCTAAGTGATAGTATCATGGAAACGACCAAACAGCGTTTGCCATGGTTGGCTGTCAATCTGTTCACGGCGATCCTTGCGTCCTTGGTTATTTCGATTTTTGAAGAGACGATTGCAACCTTTGTGGCTTTGGCGGTGTTGATGCCGATTGTTGCCTCAATGGGGGGGAATGCAGGCACACAAAGTTTGACCGTCGCCGTACGTGCAATTGCGACCAAGGATTTGACCAGATCAAATGTCTGGCGTGTCATCACGCGTGAAATTTCGGTTGGCGCAATCAATGGATTGATTTTCGCCTTTGTGATGGGAATTGTCGGTGTTATTTGGTTTGGCTCACCGGCCTTGGGATACGTTATTGCAATGGCAATGATCATTAATTTGATTGTTGCCGGCTTTGCGGGGACTGCGATCCCAGTGTTGTTAGAGAAATTGGGTGTTGATCCTGCACTGGCTTCGGGTGCGTTTGTGACCACCGTGACCGATGTTGTAGGCTTTTTTGCCTTTCTTACCCTTGCTGGAGTTTTCCTTTTATGACCCTTAATGATCAAAAGGCGGCCGCGCGTAAGGCCGCGTTTGCCAGCCGAAAAGAGGCGCACGCCACCAATACGGGATCGGCCGCGGGCCTGTTGTCGTCTGTTTTGGCAGGGTATCGCGGTGTGCCGACGGCGGGGTACATGCCAATCCGCACAGAAATTGACCCACTGCCTGCCATGGCAGAGGCGGCCGCGCATGGGCCTGTTGGTGTTCCCGTGATTGTGAAAGAGGCTGCACCGCTCTTATTTTCCAGATGGGAACCGGATTGCACATTGGTGGATGGGCCCTTTGGGGCGCGCGTCCCAGAGTTTGCAGATTATTTTGAACCTGAATTGGTCATTGTCCCCTTGGTTGCCTTTACCCGCTTGGGTGGGCGATTGGGGTATGGCGGTGGTTTCTATGATCGCACTTTGGAATTGCTCCGTGCGAAACGCGCAACCCTTGCAATCGGATTTGCCTATGGCATTCAGGAATGTGAGGATTTGCCCTTAGAGGCGACAGATCAAACGCTTGATATGATCGTAACAGAACGCGAAATCATAGAGATCAGATGATGTTTGGTTGAGGGCGCGATGACGCGCCCTCATTTCTTATAGGCTTATTTCGCCTCTTTTTCGCGCAATCCGTCACGGTATAGCGCTTTGCCAAGGGCAATACACATCAAACCCATGACGATCGTAAACGGCAGGGCGCCAATGATCATCGCGCTGCGCAGGGCTTCCATCGGATCAGATCCCGAATTGTTTTGACCTGCAATCAACAACACGCCAACAACAGCAGTCAGGATAACACCCCAAACGATTTTGTGTTTGTTTCCGACATTTTGATCACCACCTGACATGATGGTGTTCATGACCAAGATTCCAGAGTCCGCAGAGGTTACCAAAAATGTCATGATCAGAACCACACACATCACTGTGATGATGGACAGGAATGGACCAGAAATCATTTCGCCCAGCGTGACAAACAGCTTGGCCGTGTTAGATGCGCCAATGATCGCGCCATTCGCGTCTCCTGCCAACTCTAGGTCAATTGCTGTGCCGCCCAGAATTGTCATCCATGCAAAACACACCAATGCAGGTGCGATGACACAACCGACGATAAATTCACGTACGGTGCGACCGCGTGAAATGCGCGCTAGGAACAATCCAACAAATGGCGAAAATGCGATCCACCAGGCCCAATAGAATGTGGTCCAGCCAGCCTGCCAGCCGAATTGACGTCCCGCTTCACCTGCCGCATACGCCGCGCCCAGCACCTCGGGTGATAGATTGGCGGCATCGCCCTCAAGTCCGCCAACGAACCCGTCATAGGATCCCCAGGCATTCGTGGCACCACCGCGCAAGGCATCTGCAAAGGGTGCAGCCTCAGACGGTAAACCGGCGGCAAAATCAGCAGCTGATTGAGGGCCATATGCACCAAAGCTAATTGAGATGAAGTGCACAACATAATCAACAAACGCTGTGGCATAGGTTGTCATCGCAAACAGGAATGATCCAAAAACCACAAATGTGAACAGCAACACCAATGACAGAACCAAGTTCAGGTTTGACAGGTATTTCACCCCACGTCCAACGCCGGATACCGCCGATATGATGGATAGGCCCATGATAATGATCAATCCAGCAATCAGGCCAACAGTGCCTGGTGCAGGGGCATCGCCTGTCATGTTCATCATCCAGTCCATACCCGTGATCGCATAAAGGCCGTCAATAAATTGCGAAACACCAAAACCGATTGTGACAGACACGCCAAGAATGGTCGCAACAACACCCAACACATCCACGATATGACCCAAAATCCCATTCAACAGTCGCCCGAACAGCGGTGTAAGTGCCGTACGGATCGTAAGTGGCATTTCACGTGTGTAGGCATAGTAGGCCAATGATAAACCCGTCACCACATAAATTGACCATGCGTGAAAACCATAGTGCGCAAATGTCCAGCGATAGGCAGATTGCAATGCTTCCTCGCTGTTGGCTGCAACCGCACCTGAAATCACAACGGGGTTTGATCCCCAAAGTCCCAAAGGCTCGGCAGTAGCGAAGACCATCAATCCAACACCCAATCCTGCGCCAAACATCATCGAGAACCATGAAAAATTGGAAAACTCAGTTCCTTCGCCTGCACGGCCCATCACGCGTTTACCTGTCTGCGGTAAAATTGCGACGACCATCAAAAAGAAGAAAAACAAACCAACAATTATGATGTAAAATTGGTTGAAATCCTCCAGTAGGCGCCAATTCAAGCTGCCCAATGCACTATTGGCATTGGCAGGCCAAATCAAAGCCCAGATTACCAAGCCGATCATGATCGCCTTGGAGATGACTGCGATTTCAACGCTGTGTCCTGCATAGAAACCTGTTTTCGAACGATTTATTTCTAATTCAGTGAATGGCGATTTAGTAGCCATGTTACCTCTCCCTTTTTAACCGTGGTTGGATTTGATCATATTTTTAAAGGGTGGATTGTCGTGAACACACGCTTTATGCGTAAATAACGCCACCTTAAAGTCGCGGGGAAAATGCCCACTTGCACTTTTAGGACATGCGCCATAGGGCTATTTACATGAAAGTTTTATTTTTGGGTGATGTCGTTGGACGTGCTGGGCGGGCCGCGATTGTAGAACATCTGTCAGAATTACGTCAGGCGTGGAAACTGGATTTCGTCGTCGTGAATGCGGAAAACGCTACCAGTGGCGCTGGTTTGAACGCGGCGCATGCTAAGGTGATTTTGGACGCGGGTGCAGATTGCATCACGCTGGGCGATCATGCCTTTGATCAAAAAGAGATGATGACGTTCATTGAAAGCGAACCTCGTATTATTCGCCCATTGAACTACGCTAAATCTGCCCCTGGTCGTGGTGCGCGGATTTTCAGCGACACGCGCGGGCGAAAAATCTTGGTCGCACAGGTGTTGGGGCAGGTGTTTATGAAACGCCCCTTTGATGATCCGTTTTCCGCTGTGGATCAGGTATTGCGTTCGCATCCCCTAGGGGGCGCGGTGCAGGCCAGTTTGATTGATGTACATTGTGAAGCGACATCGGAAAAAATGGGCATGGGGCATTTTTGCGATGGTCGCGCATCGGTGGTTGTGGGGACGCACACGCATGTGCCAACTGGGGATGCGATGATTTTGCCTGCAGGCACTGCGTATCAATCAGACGCAGGTATGTGTGGCGATTATAACAGTGTAATCGGTATGGACAAAACGGAACCCATGCGCCGTTTTGTGACGGGTATGTCCAAGGGGCGGTTTACACCCGCAGAGGGGCCCGCAACCCTAAGCGGTTTATATGTTGAAACCGATGATCGTACGGGGAAAGCACAAGTTGTAAAAATGATCCGTCATGGTGGTTTGCTAGAGGCCAGCACACCATGAATGAACGCGTATTGCCCTATGCCGCGCTGATGTTGTTTGGCATCGGCTGGGGGGCAAGCATTCCGCTTAGCAAGATTGCAGTCAGTGGGGGGCATATGCCTCTTGGCCTGATCTTTTGGCAATTTGTGATCGGTGTTGTTCTGTTGGGCGCATTCATTGCAGCACGCGGATCATTTCCACGCATTAATGCAGGATCTATTCGACTATTCGTGATTATTGCGTTCATCGGGACGATTTTGCCCAACTACGCGTCCTATTCTGCAGCAGTGCATGTTCCTGGATATGCATTGGCGATCTGTATCGCCGCCGTGCCCATGTTTGCATTTCCCATTGCGATTGCGATTGGAAATGAACAGTTTTCAATTCTGCGATTTTTGGGGCTAATCTGTGGGATGGCGGGTGTCGCGATCCTTGTCCTGCCCGAGGCAAGCCTGCCTGATAAAATGGCGGTGTTATTCATACCTATCGCTTTGGCTGCCCCATTTTTTTATGGGATTGAGGGGAACTATATCGCCAAATTTGGGACATTGCACCACACCGCAATTGAAACGCTGTGGGGGGCGTCATTGATTGGGATGGTTGTTGTGTTGCCCCTAACGCTTTGGTCAGGGCAGTGGATAAACCCAATGAATGGTATTGGCGCGCCAGAACTTGCATTAATGGCCTCATCTGTTCTTCATGCGCTGGTTTATGCCGGATATGTTTGGTTGGTTTCCCGTGTTGGGGCCACATTCGCAGCACAAGTTAGCTACTTTGTCACGCTGTTTGGCGTGGCCTGGTCGGTTTTGTTGTTAAATGAAACCCTAACAATCTATCTATTTATAGCACTTGGATTTATGTTGCTTGGTATGGCACTTGTCACACCAAAGAAGACGGATGCATGATTGAGATAAGTTCTGACATCGCAGCGTGGGTTAGCATTGGTATCGTTTTGGCCATGTTCATCCTGTTCATCACTGAAATTTTTCCGACAGAAGTTGTAGCCATCTCAGGTGTTGCCCTGATGTTGGTTTTGGGGCTGTTGCCCTATGACATGGCCTTGGGGGTATTATCCAATCCTGCCCCATGGACGATTGCGGGGATGTTTATTGTCATGGGAGCATTGGTGCGCACGGGCGCATTAGAAAGTTTCATTGCCCATGCGGAACGCACAGCACAGAAAAACCCCTATCAGGCGCTTGTCACACTTTTGTTGATCGTGGTGGTGGGGTCTGCATTTGTGAATAATACGCCTGTCGTGGTCGTTATGATCCCCGTTTTTATTCAACTGGCGAAAACCATGGGAATTCAGGCCAGCCGCCTTTTGATTCCGCTGTCGTACGCAGCGATCATGGGCGGGACATTGACCCTGATTGGGACGTCAACAAACCTTTTGGTTGATGGTGTTGCACGGGCGCAAGGGTTAGAGCCGTTTTCGATTTTTGAGGTCACACCCATTGGATTGGTGGTGGTGATTTGGGGTGCTGTCTACTTGTATTTTTTTGGTCCAATTTTGCTGCCCAAACGCGATAGCCTGGCAAGTTTGCTGACTGATAAATCGCGGATGAAGTTTTTTACCGAGGCTGTCATCCCCCCTGAATCAGATTTAATTGGACGCGAAGTGACCAGCGTGCAGTTGTTTAAACGCGATGGTGTTCGCCTGATTGATGTGGTCCGCAAGGGTGAGTCTTTGCGCCGTAACTTAAAGGGGGTGGGGCTTGAGCAGGGGGATCGCGTAATCTTGCGTACCCAAATGACAGAGCTTCTTAGTTTGCAGGACAACAAATCGTTACGGCGTGTTGATCAATTGTCGGCAGTGGAAACGACGACAGTGGAAGTTTTGATCACCCCCGGTTGTAAAATGGTGGCCCGTCGTTTGGCGGATTTACGGTTGCGTCGCCACTATGGTGTTTACGCGTTAGCGGTGCATCGCAGAAACCAAAACCTAATGAGCAAGATGGACGATTTGGTTGTCCAAGTTGGCGACACGCTGTTGTTAGAGGGCGCGCCGGCAGATATTCAACGTTTGGCTGATGAAATGAACCTGCTGGATGTGTCAAAACCCAAAGAGCGTGCCTTTCGTCGTGGACATGCCCCGATTGCTGTGGGGGTCATGATTGGCATTGTTGTTTTGTCTGCACTTGGGGTTGCCCCGATTTTAATGCTCGCCATCGTTGGAATGGCGATTGTGTTTGTGACCCGCTGTATTGATACAGAAGAAGCATTTTCATTTGTTGATGGACGGCTTTTGTCACTGATTTTTGCCATGCTGGGCATTGGTGGCGCACTTCAACACTCTGGCGCGGTGGACATGATTGTTATGACGATGGCGCCGGTATTGAAATGGATGCCCGGTGTGTTTGCTATTTGGGCGCTGTATCTGTTGACTTCGGTCTTGACTGAAATGGTGTCGAATAACGCTGTGGCGGTTGTTATAACGCCGATTGCAATTGGATTGGCGGATGCCTTGGGATACGATGCACGGCCTTTTGTTGTGGCGGTAATGGTGGCGGCATCAGCCTCGTTTGCGACGCCGATAGGATATCAAACGAATACCTTGGTTTTTGGACCAGGCGGGTATCGATTTACTGATTTTATGAAAATTGGGATTCCACTCAATTTATCCATCGGAATTTTGGTGTCTGCGGTGATCCCATGGGTGTTTCCGTTGTGATCGGGCTTGCCCATTTGGGCATAGACGCATAAGACAGTTAGGACCAATTCAACCAGGAGGGAACGATGGCAGGCCATTCCAAATGGGCAAACATTCAGCACCGTAAAGGACGCCAAGACGCGGCGCGCTCGAAGCTGTTTTCAAAACTATCTAAAGAGATCACTGTCGCTGCAAAGATGGGCGACCCTGATCCAGAAAAAAACCCACGTCTGCGTCTTGCTGTGAAAGAGGCGAAATCAAGTTCGGTTCCAAAGGACGTCATTGAACGCGCGATTAAAAAATCCACAGCGGGGGACGGCGAAGAATACGAAGAAATTCGCTATGAGGGTTATGGGCCAAACGGCATCGCTGTGATTGTTGAAGCGATGACAGACAATCGTAATCGCACTGCGTCAAATGTGCGGTCGACCTTTTCAAAGAATGGCGGCAATCTTGGCGAAACGGGTTCGGTTGGCTTTATGTTCGAACGCAAGGGTGAAATCACCTATGATCCAAGCGTTGGCGATGCAGACGATGTTCTTATGGCCGCGATTGAGGCGGGAGCTGAGGATGTGGAAAGTTCAGAAGATGGGCATTTGATATATTGCGCAGATACCGATTTACACGAAGTGTCCAACGCATTGGAAACGGATTTGGGCGAAAGCCAATCAACCAAGCTGATTTGGAAGCCAACGACAACAACTGAGTTGGACGTTGATGGGCTGCGCTCCCTTATGAAATTGGTCGATGCCCTTGAGGATGATGATGACGTACAGCGCGTTACAACAAATTTTGAGGCCAATGACGAAGTCATGGATGCGTTGTAAATAGAATGGCGGACACGGGTGTCCGTCATATTTGATTCTGTGAATACCTTCTGAAAAATTGGGGATCTTTACGGATTTATATAAAATTGGTAATTCTTGAATAGAAAAACAATATCATAATATTACCTTGGGTTGAGTAATGCGCTGTTTGGGTGATGCAAGATAAGTAATTGTTATTAATGAATAATTTTATTTCATACAGATGAAATTCATCAATAGAAATCATCTGAAAGTTATTTAAAATATACAAAAGGATAATTTTATCAATTCCAAAGTTAGTATTTTGTAGTATTAAGTTATGACAGGTTACAGATAGATCGGCAGAAAGGGATGGACATGTCGGCACAACGATATTTAAATGTATCGCAATTACGAGAGTTGCTCTTAGGTATGGAGCGGGACCTTAATTTGGGTAAACTAACTCAAAACGAAAAAGACGTCTTTTATGCTGTGCAATTGGTTATTGCTGCAAACGGTGGTGTTGCACGTTCTGAGGACATCAAAAACCATGAACTCACGCGAAATATCACACAACCCACTTTCCACAGAAGTTTGAAAAGTTTGGTGTCGCAAGGGTTACTGTCACATGCGCCCAATACCAAGGCGGGATCATACATTTGCCCAGAAGGTTTACGTGCGCCCCAGCCTGCTGGACAATCCGCTATTGTTTAAGACATCAGATCAACCTAGACAGGCTATACTTACACTGATTTAGGTTGTTACTGATGCTTTCAACGATCACAAGCGGGTTCGCGCTTGGTTTTTCACTGATTTTGGCAATTGGTGCGCAAAACGCGTTTGTTTTGCGCGCAGGATTGTTGCGCAGGCATGTTTTGCCGCTGGTGCTTGTCTGTTCGATTTCGGATGCAGTTTTGATTGCTGCGGGCGTTGCTGGGTTTGACACCCTTGTTCAGACATATCCAACACTTGTCGATTACCTCCGATATTTTGGCGCCGCGTTTTTAGTGGTTTATGGTTTGCGTGCATTCCGCTCTGCGATGCGCGGTGGCAATTTGATGGACACAGGGGCAGATGAAAGCGATCTTTGGAAATCAATTGCGATTTGTTTGATGCTTACATGGCTAAACCCACACGTATATTTAGACACAGTTGTGCTTGTTGGGTCATTGGCTGCGCAATCTGTTGATCCTTGGGTTTTCGGGACAGGCGCGATGAGCGCAAGTTTTGTATTCTTTTTTTCATTGGGGTTTGGTGCTCGTTTCCTGTCGCCTATCTTTCAAAATCCGCGCGCATGGCAAATATTGGATTTTGTGATTGCAGTTGTAATGTGGTCAATTGCTTACAGCCTTCTATTTAAGATGTAGAAGGATAAATTTGTGACAGCATCTTCAGATACATCTGAGAGTAAAAATCCCCTTATTGGTTTGGGTTGGATGATCCTGACGGGTATTTTGTTCGTCGGGGTCACGGCACTTGTTAAGTTGGCGGGAACGCGCATCCCTGCGGCTGAATCTGCGTTTTTGCGATATGTACTTGGTTTGGTATTTTTAATCCCTATGATCCCTGCCATGCGTCGTGCGGGTGGGTTGAATGGGTTGGGGCCAATTTTTGCTTTTCGCGGTGTTGTGCATACGATCGCGGTGACGCTGTGGTTTTATGCAATGGCGCGCATCCCAATCGCGGATGTGACGGCCATGAATTATCTTTCGCCGGTTTATGTGACTTTGGGCGCTGCACTTTTCTTGGGTGAAAAGCTTGCGATGCGCCGATTGGTGGCTGTGTTTGGAGCGCTGATTGGGGCAATGATCATCCTGCGCCCCGGCTTTAGAGAGATCAGTGAAGGCCATATCGCGATGTTGGCGACAGCCGTGTTTATGGCCTCTTCCTATTTGACGGCCAAACATCTGAGTGGGAAAACCAGTGCCGTAATGGTTGTGGTTATGTTGTCTATAACGACGTCTATCGGGCTTGCGCCGCTGGCTTTGGCCGTATGGGTGCCCCCAACACAAGAAGAAGTGTTGATCTTATTCGTTGTATCGGCACTTGCGACCGCGGGGCATTACACAATGACATTAGCGTTCGCAGCGGCGCCTGTTAGTGTGACACAACCTGTGGCCTTCTTGCAGTTGATATGGGCGGTGTCGATTGGTGCTGTATTTTTTGGCGAACCCATTGATCCGTTCGTGATCGCGGGGGGGCTCATTATCGTGGGCTCGATCAGTTACATGAGTTGGCGAGAAGCGGTTCAAAAACGAAAAGAAATCACGCCACATGCCAGTGCCACAAAAACGTGATGATTTGCGCTATTTTGGTGGCAAATAGGTCTAATATCATGCGGAAAACTGACGTCTAATAAATTATGCTTACTATTGATCATATCGTACTTAGTTCAACAGATCTTGCGCGGGACGCAGCGGTCTTGGAAGAGCGTCTGGGTGTTCCCCTGACAGAGGGTGGCAAACATGACTTATTTGGAACCCACAATAAATTATTGCACTTGGGGGATCTGTACCTTGAACTGATTGCGATTGATTCTGATGCCCCTAAACCAGAACGGGCCCGTTGGTTTGCATTAGATGATTTTTCTGGGGACATGCGCCTTACGAATTGGGTCATGGCAACTGAAAAACCACGACGCGTGATTGGAAAAACCCTTTTGGGA
>CAXABH010000028.1:0-11073 GCA_963966925.1 uncultured Rhodobacterales bacterium | reverse complement strand
AAAGCGACCAAAGCTCTGGGCGCTGCGCCTTGGGTTCCCATCTGTGTTGGGCGGTACGGAAGGAAAACACACGTTCCTTAGCGCGCGATTTTTCCTCATCCCGCCGCGCACCCCCAAAGGCCGCATCAAACCCATGTTTATCAAGCGCCTGTTTCAGCCCTTCGGTCTTCCACATGTCCGTATGCAATGCGCCGTGATCAAAGGGGTTGATCCCCTTTTCCTTGGCCTCGGGGTTTTGATGCACGATCAATTCCATCCCCGCGTCCATTATCCCACGCGCAACAGCATCTGCCAATTCCGGCGAGGTTTCGCGCGCATCGCGGCCCACAACAACTGATTTCGCATTTAACGTTTGTGCAAATGACCGCCCGATGCGATAGCAAATTTCGGCATCAATATTCACGCCTAATTCGCCGCGCACATCATACGCTTTAAAACAAGTTAATTCCATTTCATCCCCTCGTCACGAACGCTTGGCCTGATGCATTGTTGCATCTAAGAAGCCCTCAACCGATCCACAATCAAAACGGCGCCCATTCAAACGGACCGTTTCGACTGAACCCTGCTGTGCATGCATGTTTATCGCATCAGCCAGTTGAATTTCACCACCTGATCCCGCAGTAAGGCCCCGCAAAGTTTCAAAAATATCAGAGGTTAAAACATAGCGTCCAATAGAGGCAAGATGTGAGGGCGCGTCATTCGCATCGGGTTTTTCAATCAACCCCGCAATACCTGCACCAGCTCCGTTTGGCACAACAACGCCGTATTTTGAGATGTCGGGCCCATCAACCTCCATTACGGACAGTTGTGATTTGCCGCTGTTTGCAAATGCTTGTGCCAGATCCGCGGTCACACCCGGTTCGTAATCCGTCAGAAAATCATCCGCCAGCAGCACGGCAAAGGGATCATTACCAACGGCACGTTCAGCACACAAAACCGCGTGACCTAACCCCAGCTGTTCAGCCTGTCGCACAAATATGCATTCTACACCAGCGGGAATGATATTGCGGACCATGTCGGCCTGCGCGTCTTTTCCTTTGGCGCGCAGCATGGTTTCCAATTCATTATTTGCATCAAAATGATCTTCAATCGCGCGCTTATTGCGGCCCGTTACAAAAATCAGGGTGTCGATACCTGCCGCAATCGCCTCTTCCGCCGCGTATTGAATCAAAGGTTTGTCAACAATTGGCAACAACTCTTTTGGCATCGCTTTGGTTGCGGGTAGAAAGCGGGTCCCAAAACCAGCGACAGGAAAAACAGCTTTTCTAACCACAGTCATAACAGTGTAACCTTATTTTTAGAATTGAATTTTGTTTTCAAATATTCCGCGAAAAGTGACAATAGGACTTCTTCGTTTGGAACGATAGTGTTGCAAAACAACATATTAACCCACATGCGCAACTGCATCTGCGGAAACAGATATTCGCGACGACTGACCCAACATATCGAGAAGCACCCAAACACGCCGATCTGTTTCAATTTCCTCGACCTTAGCTACAAAATTTGAAAACGGTCCGCGCAACACCTGAACATCTTGCCCAACGACTACACCCTGCGATGGACGCAGAATGCCATCCCTATCACATCTTGAAATCAGTTGATTCATTATTGAATACGGCACTGGTGTGGGTGTTCCACCCAAACTTACGATACGAGCAACGCCCAGAGTGCTATTCACCTTTTGCCAAGAATTTTGTGCCGCATCCAGCTCAACAAACATGTAGCCGGCGAACAATGGAACAGTGCGATCCATGAATTTTTGCGCTATCCTCTTGGTCACGTTTTGCAACGGCAGAAACGTGTTAAACCCTTGTCTCTCTAGGTTCGCTTTGGCCAACTTGTGGCCATTGGGCTTTAATTGCACCAAATACCAATTTAACATCTAATAGCACCAATAATTCGCTCAATAATGAGCATAATAGCCCCCAAATGGGCATTCATTCAACAATAAAATTTTCCTAAATTTAATTAAAACAAACACACCCTATGCGACAAGACAGGAAAACACGACTTGCGTTATTGCCGCTGCAGGTTTGCTTACACCAACCTCTTAAAATTTCACCCTTTATCTTATTCATAAAAACCTATTTAATCAAACTACGAAGATTAACTTGCAGGTTCCACGTGACTGGCTCCAAAAACCGCCCCCTCACACTACGAGATGTATCAGAGGCATCTAATGTTTCTGAAATGACAGTAAGCCGCGTTTTACGAGGGCGCGGCGATGTATCAGAGACCACGCGAGAAAGAGTTCTGAAAGCAGCCAAAGAACTGGGATATGTTCCAAACAAGATTGCAGGGGCGCTTGCGTCACAAAAAGTGAACTTAGTCGCTGTGGTCATTCCATCCATGTCCAACATGGTCTTTCCCGAGGTTATGACGGGCGTAAACAATGTCCTCGAAGGAACTGAGCTGCAACCTGTTGTTGGCATTACAAATTACATGCCCGAAAAAGAGGAAAAGGTTCTATACCAAATGTTATCATGGCGACCGTCTGCTGTGATTATCGCAGGATTAGAGCATTCCGAAGCATCACGCGCAATGTTAGCCAATTCTGGTATTCCGGTCATTCAAATCATGGATGTAGATGGGGAACCGATTGATACGGCTGTGGGTATTTCGCATCGCCGCGCGGGACGCCACATGGCCAACGCAATTATCGAAGCAGGGTATTCAAAAATTGGTTTTTTAGGCACAAAGATGCCACTTGATCACCGCGCGCGAAAACGGTTTGAAGGTTTCACAGAAGCGCTTGCGAAAGCAGGAATAGAAGTGCAGGATCAAGAATTCTATTCAGGTGGCTCTGCCTTGGTCAAAGGGCGCGATATGACCCGTGAAATGTTAGAACGCACCCCTGATTTAGATTTCCTATATTATTCAAACGACATGATCGGCGCTGGTGGTCTGTTACATTTATTGGATGCAGGCATTCGTATCCCTGATGACATCGGGCTGGCAGGTTTCAATGGTGTCGAATTGTTACAGGGTTTGCCCATGCAACTTGCGACAATGGATGCCTGCCGTGTTGAAATCGGAGAACGCGCAGCACAGATTGTGGCGAACCGTGTTTTAGAAAATGAAGCCAAGACCGACAGTATCATTGAACTTTCTCCAACACTTGAAGTCGGCGATACGCTTAGAAACACCCAAAATTAGGGCATCATTTTTAGGTATGGCGCGTGAATTTTTCAAGATACGCAATCTATTACATTCCTGAACAACCGCTGTTTCAACTGGGGTCAGATTGGCTTGGGTGGAATTCCCTGACTGGACGTGAAATTCCGCTGTTAGATGATCAACGCGGTATCACAAAGCGGCCACGAAAATACGGGTTTCACGCTACGATCAAACCTCCTTTTGTGCTCTCGCCCGACCACACGCAGGATGACCTAAAAACCGAATTTAAATCTTTTTGTCAGTCTACATCACCCGCGACTGGCGGTAATTTAAAAATCAGTCGTCTTGGTCGATTTCTGGCAATAACGCAAGATCATCCAGCATCCGACGTTACAGCGCTTGCAGCCGCCGCTGTCACACATTTCGATAAATTTCGTGCACCCTTATCAGAAGATGCAATCGCAAAACGCCGTCAACGCAAACTTTCCCCACAACAAGATATGCTGATGTTACGCTGGGGCTATCCCTATGTCATGCAGGAATTCAAATTCCATATGACACTAACTGGCCCGCTTAAGAACACAGATATTGATCCTATAGACGATCGTGCAAACGCGATATTTCACGATTACTTGGGCAAGCCTCTAGGTATAAACGCACTTGCATTATTGGGAGAGGACGCGGACAGCGGCCACTTCCATGTTATCGAACATAAGGCGCTAGAAACAAAAAGCCCCGCCTAATTAAAGCGGGGCAAATGATCATCCAGAACTAAGTCGGGTAATTTCTTCTTTAAGTCGGAGTTTTTGTTTTTTGAGTGCTTTGATGTCTATGTCGTTGATACCCGGTGACTGCTGGGCTTTTTCAACTGTTTGTGACAAGGTTTCATGTTTTCTTTTAAGTTCGCGAACACGTGCGCTTACACTCATCTAATGTCTCCTTCTATCAATAATCTTAGTGGAGCACAGGACACTTCATTTGTCACGCTGCAGATGCATCTTGTATCAATAAAGTTTTCACTACCATAAGAAGTGTTATGCGCGAAACCAATCGGTTAACGCATCACCGTCACGAAGCACTTTGGATATTTTTTGCGAATAATCTTCACAATCTTGTTGATGAACATCGCCCGTGTGCACAATCAAAGGTGATTCGAGCCGAAACGCAGCGCGCCCATTTTTACGTGCGTGCGCCAAGAACAAATTACTTTGACGTCCCTGTCTGGGCACAATGGGTGTGATAACACGACTGCCAAGCGATTCGGGAAGTAATCGCAAAAATTCATCCATGCGTTCCGTTCTAAAGATAAAATGTGCATACCCCTTTGGCTTTACCCGCTTTGCTGCCACGGTTAGCCACATACCCAATTCATCATTTTCACCCATTGCGCGATCGCGACCCATATCATCCGAACACGTGCTGGATTTACGGTCAAAATATGGTGGATTGGCAAAAACATGATCAAACTGCTGGTCACGAACATCACTTGGCAGGTCAGATAAATCAGCACGAACCACGGAAATGGGTAAGTTATTCAATTTTGCATTGTGCTGCGCCAAATCACAATATAGCGCCTGAACCTCAACCCCTGTGATGTGGAGCCCAGCCACACGATGCGCAAGCGCCAGTGATGCAGTCCCAACCCCACAGCCTAATTCCAGTGCGGTTTGTCCAAATTTTGCCGGGATGCTGGCGGCTAGCAGAATTGGATCAACACCGGCACGATACCCGACGCATGGCTGCGTAACTTTGATCGCACCTGATAGAAAATCATCAATTGTAACATCATGCGTCATGTCAAAAACTGCGCCCCAATCCCGTTTTCTATCATCGTGTCGTAGGCTATTTCATATTCCTCATCAATCACCATCAAACGTTGCGGTAAAATACCAATCGAACCTTCCAAAACACTCATATTTACGTCCAGTTCAAAGACGGCTATATCAACCTCACTCAACACGTGCTTGGTGAATGCAATCAGTGTAATATCATTGGTACGCAAAAGCTCTTTCATATATCCAATATATGGACCGCACACGAAATGTGAAGAAATAGGAGTGCCGCATGGCCCTGGATAAAGAGCAAAACAAGCCACATGATGCGCTTGCTCGGATTTTGGCGGATGATATGGACGCGGTAAATACGCTGATCCAAAAACGCATGGCCTCGCAACACGCACCGCGCATTCCCGAAGTCACTGCGCATCTTGTGAATGCAGGTGGCAAACGTTTGCGCCCCATGTTGACACTCGCTGCAGCACATTTGTGTGGATATCAGGGTGATCATCATATTCGTTTGGCAGCAACGGTTGAATTTATTCACACTGCAACCCTTTTGCATGATGACGTTGTTGATGAAAGTGGGCAACGTCGTGGTCGCCCAACAGCGAACCTATTGTGGGATAACAAATCATCTGTGCTGGTTGGGGATTATTTATTCTCTCGCTCTTTCCAATTGATGGTTGAAACTGGATCATTGCGCGTTTTGGACGTCCTGGCCAACGCCTCAGCAACGATTGCTGAGGGCGAAGTGCTTCAGCTGACCGCAGCGCAAGATATAAACACGACTGAGGACACATATTTACAGGTTGTCCGCGGAAAAACCGCAGCCCTATTTTCAGCAGCGACGCAGGTGGGTGGTATTATTTCAAAAGCCGAAGAAAACATCTGTCAGGCTCTTTATGATTATGGCGATGCCTTGGGGATTGCGTTTCAGATCGCAGATGATCTGTTGGATGTGATCGGTGATGCTAAATCAATCGGTAAAAATGTCGGCGATGACTTTCGTGAACGCAAATTGACCCTTCCCCTGATCAAGGCCATTGCCGCAGGCGGAGAGCACGATCGCGTTTTTTGGGCCCGCACAATCGCAAAAGGCGATCAAGGGGATGGTGATTTAGAACACGCAATCAATTTGATGCACACCACTGGCGCGATCGAAGCCACGCGCAAGGATGCAATGGATTGGTCAAATAAAGCCCAACAAAGCCTGTCTGTCCTGCCCGATAGTGACCTGAAAACTATCCTGCAGGATTTGGCGATCTACGTGGTGTCACGCGTTTCCTAAACTAACGTTGTGGAAACAACCCACCAGTCCGGATGTGCATGCTGAAGGGTCTGCGCTGCTGTTTGTGCTTGATTGAGTGTGGGAAAAATACCAAAGCATGTGGCCCCTGATCCCGACATTCTGGCAACCTGGCACTGTGGCGTTGCAGAAATCGCATCAATAACCGCCGCAACTTCTGGCACCAGTGCAACTGCGGGCGGTTCCAAATCATTTCGCTGATGACATAACCACGCGATGTCCTGGCATTTTTCAAATGTACCTTGCATCTGAGGATTATTTTTACTCCTCAGCGAGTGAAATACAGCAGGTGTGGAAACACCAACATTTGGATTTACCAACAACAATCCCCAGTTCGGGGCAGGTGACAGATGCGTAATCTGCTCTCCTGCGCCTTCCATCAATGTCAAACCAGTGGACATACAAACAGGTATATCCGCCCCCAAGGTCATCAATTCATCCACGTTCGGCAATGGAACAGACCAAAATTGACTAAGGGCTTTCATCGCCGCAGCCGCATCACTAGACCCACCACCAATCCCCGATGCCATTGGCAGGTTTTTTTCTAGGACGATTTTGCAATTCAATGACCTGGAATATTTGTGCGCCATGAACTCAGCCGCCTGAACAACCAAATTGCTATCATCCACTGGAATACCAAGGGCATATGGCCCTGTAACGTGAAATCCAAATTCAGACACAGGGGATAGGTGAATTTGATCCCCAAATTCCGTTAAACACACCAAAGATTGCAAATCGTGATATCCGTTGGCCCGCTGTCCAACCACGTGCAAAGTTAGGTTCACTTTCGCATGCGCGGTGACTTTAATCGTTTTGTTTTTCAGCATGTAACGCGGGCTTTCCTTCTTCGATCAATACCTGATCAAGTCCAACCTCCAGCTTACGTTTGATCCGTGTTTCCTCAATCTCTTCGGGGTTGAACGACAGCGCACGGCGCCATTGAAAACGTGCCTCGTTTTTACGGCCAACGGCCCAATACGCATCCCCCAAATGATCATTGACGATGGGGTCTGTCGCCATCAGTTCCGCAGCACGTTCTAAATCGGGGACCGATGCCTCATACTGACCAAGACGGAATTTCCCCCACCCTAAACTATCAACGATGTAGCCCGAATTTGGCTCAATCGTGACTGCTTTGGTGATCATATCCATCGCTTCATCAAGCTTTTCTCCACGCTCAAGCAAGGAATACCCAAGATAATTCAAGACGCTTGCCTGCTCTGGGTTCAGCGACAGCGCCCGGCGGAAATCTTCGTCTGCATCAGACCATGTTTCCAAACGTTCGTGTGTGATGCCGCGTGCATAGTACAATTGCCAACGCACATTATCTTGCGCCTCATACATTGAAATTGCTGCGTTATATGCTGGCAAAGCTTCGTCGTAACGTTCTTGTCTGCGCAAAAAATCACCCAGTGTCGCATGCGCAATAGGCACATCAGGATAGACAGAGGCCAAATTATTTAAAACATCAATACCATCATCAACACGATCTGAACGGCGCATCGCGCGAGCCTTGGCGATTTGTGTTGTGTAATATTTTGGATCATTTGCGTCTATTTCTTCATAAACTCTTAACGCCAGTTTATGCTGATCTAATTCCTCCAATACGCCCGCGACAAACAATTTGATCTCGGCTGATTGTGGGTTTAGTGCTTCGGCAATGCGCGCATAAACCAATGTCGCGCTTGGATCGACTTGTTCTTGGATAAACAAAGCCAGCGTGAAAAAGATTTCAGACATCGCCTGGGAAACAGTACTTGGTAAACCAGAAACGACCAGTCCGTTATTGTTCAAATTTCTTAGGATCGCGGCACTTTCTGGTGAACTGCCAACTGAAAAGTTAGCATTAAAAAATGCACGCGCTTCATCTGCCCGACCCATCCGCTGCAACAACGCGGTTTTAATCAGTAGGGCGCGATCGGTCAGAATGCCGGAAGTCGTCTCAAATCCATCCAGTACGGCTAGTGCATCATCATTTTTGCCATCCGCCAGATACATCATTGCACGATGAAACGCCGCAAATGTTTCAAAACCTGCACGACCCGAAATATCATCAATAATGCGCTGCGCGGCTTTGATATTGCCCTGCCCGTGTTCGGCCCAGGCGGTGACCACTTCCCGGATGAACGGGTTCAGACTTGAATCTTGTTCGTTTTTCAACTCTGTCGATAGACTGGCAAAATCTGCGTCTTGGATCTGCCCCAGAAGCACGATTAAGTTCGTGACAAAATCATCTGCCCCACGATCAGCGTATAACTTAGCAACAGGGATCGCGTCACCCAAACGCCCCAACGCAACATAAGAAAACAACAAATCCCGCAATGTTGCATCATTTTCATGATCCATAGTTAACACACGGGATTGGTATTGCGTGGCCAGCGCAAAGTCGTTTGCGCGCATCGCGCTTTGTGCCGCCAAATAGGGCCCAGAGGCATCAGAAAATGCCCCCGACCCTGTCACTGCAGACAGAAGTGCCAATGAAACTCCGAAAATCCGTTGCAACTTTTTATCCCTCAACTTTCGATAACCTCAAGCTAAGCCTAGAAATAATAAAATACAACGCGGGACACATGAATAACATGGCCCCGCGTCAATTTTTCCGATCAAATATGTTATCCGTACATTACATATTTGGGTAGTTTGGCCCGTCGCCCCCCTGTGGCGTCACCCACGTAATATTCTGACTTGGGTCTTTAATATCACATGTCTTACAGTGAACGCAGTTCTGGAAATTCACGACGAAACGCGGATCTTGCCCTTCTTCCTCAACCACCTCATACACACCAGCCGGGCAGTAACGCTGTGCTGGTTCTGCATATTTAGGAAGGTTAACTGAAATCGGAATGTTCAGATCAGATAGCTGCAAATGCGCAGGCTGGTTCTCTTCGTGGTTTGTCATCGAAAAGGACACGTTGGTCAAACGATCAAATGACAAAACACCATCTGGTTTTGGATACTCAATAGGTGCGTGCTTATCCGCTGTTTCGGTTGACTGCGCGTCGGTCTTACCATGCTTTACCGTGCCGAATAACGACACTTTGAATACGCTTTGGAACCACATGTCAAACCCACCAAGTGTCAGTCCACCAAGGGGGCCAAATTTACCGTTCAGTGGGGCGACATTGCGCACAGTTTTCAGATCTTTGCCAACTGGTCCTGCGCGTAGTGCTGCGTCATACGCCTCAAGCGTATCGCCCTCACGACCCTCTTGGATCGCGGCATAGGCAGCTTCGGCCGCCTCGATGCCAGAATGCATCGCATTATGATTGCCCTTGATACGCGGCAAATTAACAAGCCCTGCTGAACACCCAAGCAATGCCCCACCTGGGAAAGCGGTTTGTGGAATAGACTGGAAACCACCCTTGGTCACAACACGTGCACCATAGGCGACACGCTTGCCACCCTCCAGTAACTTCGCAATCTTTGGATGATGCTTGAAACGTTGGAATTCCATGTAAGGGAATAGATGCGGATTTTTATAGTTAAGATCGACAATATAACCAACGTAAACTTGGTTATTGTCCAAATGGTAAACAAAGGAACCGCCCGAATTTTTCCAACCCAACGGCCAACCCATTGTGTGGGTAACTTCGCCTTCGTTGTGATTTTCTGGTTTCACTTCCCAGATTTCTTTCATGCCGATCCCGAATTTGGGTACGTCACAATTTGCATTTAGGTCGTATTTTGCGATTACTTCTTTAGACAGCGACCCACGCGCACCTTCTGAGAAGAAAACGTATTTACCATGTAGTTCCATTCCCGGTTCATAGGCATCAGATGGCGTACCGTCGGGATTTTTGCCGAATTCACCCGCAACAACGCCTTTTACTGCGCCATTATCAGCGTAAACGATTTCAGAACATGCCATGCCTGGGAAAATTTCGACACCCATTCCTTCGGCCTGTTCCGCCATCCAGCGGCACACATTGCCCATGGAAACGATATAGTTACCATGATTGTTCATCAGCGGTGGCATCAAAGCATTGGGCAACCGAATTTGACCCGCCTCGCCCAGGACATAAAAGTTGTCTTCTTTGACAGGTACATTCAGGGGCGCACCCTTTTCTTTCCAATCAGGCATCAGACGTGTCAATCCATATGGATCCAACACGGCCCCCGACAGGATATGCGCACCAACCTCTGATCCCTTTTCAAGGACAACGACATTTAGATCCGCATCAAGTTGCTTTAGTCGAATTGCCGCCGATAAACCCGCAGGTCCAGCACCAACAATAACAACATCACATTCCATTGCTTCGCGTTCAATTTCAGACATCGGTGCTCCTCTTCCGCTGGTCATATATATCTGCGTTAAGGAATGGGTTAACCTGCTGATCAGGGACTCGTCAATCAAAACGCGCCGCTGGAATGCTGCTTTGCGGCACTTAATCGCAATTTTTGTAACATTCCCTTGCGTCCTGGCGTTAACAGTGTGCAGATATCACGTTATTTTGCGCATTTCCCCCCAAGACGTTGCAAAGGCTTGATCGCGTATATATCAGTGCATAATATCAAACGACACTAAGTTATTTACAGCGGAACACACATGGACAAGATCCCTATGACACCTGCGGGTCACACCGCACTTGAGGTAGAACTAAAGACGCTAAAATCCCAGGAACGCCCCAATATTATTAAGGCGATCGCAGAGGCACGCGAGCATGGTGATCTGTCTGAAAACGCAGAATATCATTCAGCACGTGAAAAGCAGAGCTTTATCGAAGGCCGCATCAAGGAATTAGAAGGCATTATTTCACTTGCCGCCAGCGTGCGCGCCTCGTCGGTGTGGCGGAGGTCGGCGGCTTCTGCGGCGACGAGCAGGCGGCGCGCGTGGTGCGCCACCTGCGCCGCCGCAGCCAGGCGATCGCCGGG
>CAXABH010000027.1:0-11187 GCA_963966925.1 uncultured Rhodobacterales bacterium | reverse complement strand
ATAACGATGTGGGTAACGCCCCGATCATGCAGATCAGAAAACAAACCACCCAACTGTTCAAATCGATGCAGGTGTGCGGTTTCGCCCAGTTGGGTTGGCATCCCCTGAAACCCAACAACATAGGCATCAGGATGCGCCTGTTGGATCATCCGCGGCAACTGTCCTGCGCCTGAGAGAATGGCAAGCTTCATAGCGCTAACTTGGTGTCAGGAACGAACGATCGCTTTCCGCCAACACAAAAGAAACGATCGTACGCACGTAATCGCTATCGGTTTCTTCGCTTAGGCGGGTTGCGCGATCCTTAAAGGTTCCCTCACCTTGCGCAAGCATCTGGAATGCTGCGCGCAGGGCTGTGATATCTGCGCGTGCAACACCGCGTCGTTTTAATCCAACCAGATTTAAACCATCCAATTCACCGCGCGGTGCCTGAACCAGACCGTATGGGATGACATCATTTGTGACCATAGTCAGGGCACCAACAATTGCGCCCTGTCCAATACGGACGAATTGATGCAGTCCTGATAAGCCGCCGATGATGACATTATCCTCTAGAATACAGTGTCCTGCGACCGCGGCAGAGTTTACCAAAATAACGTTGTTGCCGATCTGCGCATCATGGGCCACATGACATCCCGCCATAAACAATCCATCATTGCCAATGCAGGTCACGCCACCCCCACCCTCGGTGCCGGGGTTCATGGTAACATGTTCACGAATGCGGTTGCGTTCCCCAATGATAAGTTTGGTTTTTTCACCACCAAATTTCTTATCCTGTGGAATTTCACCCAACACCGCAAAAGAAAAGACAACGCTGCCCGATCCAATTTCGGTTTGACCCGTGATAACCACATGGCTTTTCAACTCAACATTGTCGTGCAGTACAACCTCAGACCCGATAACGCACAACGGGCCAATTTTGCAGCCTGCGCCGATTTGCGCGCCCTCTTCGATAACCGCACTGGGATGAATGTTTGTGTTGTTCATTCTAGCTCTCTTGGCTTAGATCCATCATCGCTGAAAATTCAGCCTCTGCAGCAAGTTCGCCATCAACGGTTGCAACACCGGAAAATTTCCACACTTTGCCACCTGGTTTGCCGCGCAGTGTCGTCAATTGCATTTCCAGAACGTCACCTGGAATAACTTTGCGGCGGAACTTACATTTATCAATGCCCATAAAGTAAATCAGCATATTTTTGTCTGCAAGTTCCAGCGTAACGCCCACCATGACAGCTGCCGTTTGTGCCATCGCTTCGACGATTGTTACACCGGGCATAATTGGCGTTCCGGGGAAATGCCCCTGAAAATGCGGTTCGTTCATGGTTACATTTTTGATCCCGCGCGCCGATGATGTTCCATCAATATCGACCACCTTATCAACCAACAGAAACGGATATCTGTGGGGAAGAATGCGTTGGATCAACTGGATATCTGCGCTTAGCAACTGCTCACTCATGATTATTCCTTAACTTGTTCTTAACCCTCACTAGCAAGCGTTGGTTGATGGGGCAAGCCACCTATTCCTGAACATCTAAGTCAGCGGGGGGGTCTGCATCGTTTGTTATCGCTGTTTCGGTTGTATTTTGATCGATAATCATGATTGCAACATCAGTAATATCCACACTTGCGCGATCATCCAAAACCACACTGCGCCGATCCAAAAGAACCGTTGCACCGCGATCTCGCATCACTTGGGACAGTACTGGCACAAAACTGCGCAACAAATCCTGACGTTTGCGATTGCTGTCCTCAGAAATTGCTTGGATTTTGGCCTGTTGCTCTTGTCTTAGGCGCACAGCCTTCTCGTCAAAGGCTTTGGCTAAGATACGGAATTCGTCTAAATCCAATGTTTCACGTAGTGTTATCAACTCATTTTCTTCTGCTGACAGTTCCGCCTCGATTATATCCAACTCTGCTTGCAGGTTTTGCGCCTGTTCATTCATTTGAAACGTAAGATATTGACCGATCTGTGTTTCACTAACCAGGCGTTCCAAATCCACGGTGACAACGGGGTTTGGCGCACCATCTTGTGCATGCAACGCAGACGCAAATGTGGTGCAAATCAGCAGAACTATCGCGCGGATTGCATGCATCAGAACCGCGTCGCAATCGACATATCGAACGTGCGCTCTTCGTCATTGGTTTCTTTTTTCAAAGCGCGCGTGAAATCGAACCGCAATGGTCCAATCGGTGTCGTCCAATACAGGGTTGCACCCACAACGTGCCGCCACGCCCCTTCATTGTAGAACAGATCGTCACCACCCGCCCCTGTATCCCAAAGGTTGCCTGCGTGATAAAAGGCGCCGCCTGACATCCCGTATTCTTCTGGCAGACCAAGGGGGAAGTCCACTTCGAACTTGGCAACAGCATATTTATTACCACCAAGCGCATCATTGATAGTGCCGACACGTTGGCGTGGCCCCATACCTGCAAATTCAAAACCACGCAAAACCGTCGCTGGCAGGAAAAAACGATCTGTGACGCGGCTGTTTCCGTCGGTGTGATGCAACAATCCCGCCTCTAAGCTACCGCGTAAAACAACATCCTCGTTCAAAATTGCGCGTTCACCAATGGTTCGGATCGTGGACTTGCTATACGTGCCCTTATCACCTGCCATACCGCCGAAATCTTGGTTATAGATCACCGCGATACCTGAAGATGGATCCAGCCCCACACCGCGTGTGTCATAACGATAGGTAAACCCAAATCCAGCATCATCCAGGCGTCCACGCGCGACTTCAGCCGCAATGATCGTCCCTATATTTCCCGGATTTAGCATTTCTGTCGCCGATACATTGCCCCGCACGGACAAACGCGAATATTCGCTAAGTGGAAACGACAAAGAAGGTGTTATATTAAACTTGCGCGTATCATATGCAGCACCCTGATTATCAGTTTCGCCATATGAGAGACCCAGATTAAATCGTAATTCAGGGTTTAAGAATTCAGGTTCTGTAAAGTTGAATTCATATGACTGATTATCAATTCCAGAGCGGATCGCAAAAGACAACGCCTGACCACGTCCTAGGAAATTTCGCTCAGAATAGTCAATCACAACGCCAAAGCCCGTATCGCCCGAATACGTCGCCCCAAGTTGCAGCGACCCTGTTGGTTGCTCTTCAACCTCGACGTCGACGATGATCTGTCCCGGCTGCGTCCCTTCACGTGCATTCACCCCTGCATTCCCAAAAAAGCCTAGGGCGCGAATACGTTCTGCCGCCTCTCGAACCAGGCGGGGATTAAACGGATCGCCCTCGGAAATACGGAACTGGCGACGAATAACGCGGTCCAATGTCGCTGTGTTTCCTGTAATATCAATACGTTCTACGAATACGCGTTCACCCTGTTCTAGAACAAATTCAACATCCAAAGTCAGGTCCGCATCATTGCGTGTCACACGCGGTGTTACGCGCACGAAATCCAAACCTAACTGTGTTGCGCGCGCCTCAAGGCGGGAGAGGTTTTTTTCCATCAAGGTTGGAGAATAAACATCGCCCGTTTCCGCGGAAATCGCGATTTTAAATTCTTCGACATCGATATCTGATCGCTGTGATGTCAGGGACACTTCACCAAATCGGAATTTCTGTCCTTCGCGTACATTAAATGTTACGAAATATGCGTTGTTTTCTTCTGTCAATTCTGCATTTACATCGTTGACTTCAAAATCAATGTATCCGCGTGCATTGTAAAAATCTGTCAGCAGGCGCTTATCAAATTCAATGCGATCGGCCAAAAACGTATCACGGCGCACGAATAGGCGCAAAAATCCAGCCTGTTTTGTATCCAGAATGCGGCGTAGACGACGATCAGAGAACACTTTATTACCGACAATGCCAACGCGCTCAATCTCGGTCAGTCCACCTTCAAAAATCTCAAAGATGACATCGACACGGTTATCACTGCGCCGGATAATTTTTGGGGACACACGTGCAGCCAATCGGCCCTGATCCGCGTAAACCTGCGCAATTGCGGCACGATCAGCGTCAACCTTATCAGGGTTGAAAACGCGGCGCGGCTGCAATCCCACGATAGATTTAAGCGTACTATCGTTGACGCGGCGATTGCCCTCAAACGCGATTTGGTTCACCGTTGGAAATTCGTCGACCTTGATGACCAAACGATTGCCCGAGGGGACGACCTCGACACTTTCAAACAGACCACTGGCTAAGATTTTTTGATAGGCGCGGTTCAAATCATCTGCGCCAAAAACTTGATCAGTTGCCAATCCAGAATACGTGATAATTGTGGATGTTTCGATCCGTTTATTGCCGTCTACATCAATGCGAGAAAAGCTGAAATCCTGCGCCTGCACAAACTTCGCGCCTGACGTAATGGACAGACAGATAGAAAGAATGGTCAAAAACAGAAAATAACGAATGGAACCCATGGTTCATTCTCCCCAAAAATGCAGCCTAATCTGGTTAGCGCGTATCGCCTATATTGTCAAAAACACATTCACGTTTTTCATCAAAAATACGCAAAGGATTGCCACGTATTAAGGACAAAACACATCATTAAACAGCGCAAACAACATAAAGCTTAGAACAATGGCCAAACCCGCCATCATCATCGCATTCATCACGCGCAAATTCGGCGGACGCCCTGTGACGGCCTCGTAACCATGGAACACCAAATGACCACCATCCAAAACCGGAATTGGGAACAGATTAATCAAACCAACAGCCGTGGATAAAACAGCGATGAACCAAATCAAACTATCCCCCCCCTGACGCGCCATTTGACCGGATGTTTCCGCAATCCCGATTGGACCGGACAAATTACATGAACTGATCGCACCAGTTACAACATCCACCAGACCAGTAATTGATGCCTTCATCACGGAATAGGTCGTGCGCGCCGCATTTTGCGCCGCCTCGCCTACGCCAATTGCTTCGCTTTCAGGTTCGAATGCATAAAGCGTGCTGACGATCCCAATGCGCCAAAACACATCATAACCGCCTTGGTCGTTTTGCTCTTCGACTTTTTTAGGCTGCAGATCAAAATCAAGCGTTTCACCTGCGCGATACACACTAAGCAATAGTGGCGCCCCATTTGACCCTTCAACTGCGACCTTCAGATCAGAGAAATAGTTGATCGGAGTGCCATTCACATGCGTGATCACATCGCCAACCTTCAGCCCTGCTTCAATCGCAGCAGAGCGTGGGATCAGGCTGCTGATACGGGCCAAATCCATCGCAGGGCCCCGCACCACAATATCGCGCCCATCCCGTTCAACACCATACTCAATGATCGGTCCGTCAGGGTTTTCACGGATAGCCAGGAAAAAATCAGAATAATCACCATCTGCCGGAACATCAACTGATCCAACCCGGCGCAAAATATCACCCACCTGTACCTCAGACACTTGGGGAACATCATAAACTTGTCCAACAGTCAGTGGATTTTTGGTCACACCCTGATTAACGGACAGGCCAAAAAATAGGATCAACGACAGGATAAAATTAAACACAGGCCCCGCCGCCACAGTCGCCGCGCGCGCCCACAATGGCGCACCATGCATGGTTGACCGCCGTTCTGCTTCATCCATATCCTGCAGCGCGCTGGTATCCGCATCACTTGCAGCGCCCTTATCGCCCTTAAATCGGACATAACCACCCAAAGGGATCGCAGCCACCTGCCAAACAGTACCGCGTCGATCAACACGTGCAAATAAAACGGGACCAAAACCAATGGAAAATACTTCTGCATGAATACCGCTCCAGCGGCCAACAATGTAATGTCCGTATTCATGGATAAAAACGATGATTGATAAACACACAACAAATGCAATCAATGTAAATCCTAGGCCACCGAAGGCTGGTAACAAACTGCTCAAATCAAATCGTCCCTATTTATTTTTGCGTTGCACAAACGCGCAGCGCCAATTCGCGCGCCAGTGCGTCCATTCCCAAAATATGTTCTAGGTTCAGTGCATCCTCAAACCCATGTTCCATATCAGATAATGTGTTGATCACTGATTTGACAACCTCTGACATTTGCAAAAATCCAATCTGTCGCGCCAAGAACGCATCCAGTGCCTTTTCTTTGGCTGCATTAAATGCAGCCCCCATCAGGCCACCCGCGTGCATCACCTGATAAGCAAGATCAATTGAGGGGTATTTTTGGCGATCCGGCGCGGCGAAATCCAGGCGTGAAATTTTTGTGAAATCCAGCCGCTCCAGGGGCAGCTTTGCACGTGTACCGCTGTATAGGGCATAACCAATTGCATGACGCATATCATGCGGACCAACATGTGCAATAATTCCTGCATCATGAAATTCAACAAGTGCATGAACCAAGGATTGACGATGAACTAGAACATCAATTTGGTTTGGCTCTATATCAAATAACTCTTTCGCTTCAATAATTTCCAACGCTTTATTAAACATTGACGCACTATCAACAGTAATCCGCTGACCCATTGCCCAAGTGGGGTGATCACAGGCCTGCTCGGGGGTAACCGATTGCATTTGATCTAAGGTGTAGTCACGAAATGCCCCGCCAGACGCGGTCAGGATCACACGTTCAATCGTATCACGACGTTCCCCCTGAAGCGCTTGGAAAACACCAGAATGTTCGCTATCCACAGGCAACAAGGCGACATTATTATTTTGCGCCGTTGTGCGCGTTAAAGCCCCCGCAGCAACCATGCTTTCTTTGTTGGCTAATAACAGGTCTGCACCTGCATTCATGGCCGTTAATCCGGGTTCCAACCCAGCCGCCCCCACAATCGCCGACATTGCCATGTCAACGGGACGCGACGCGGCCTCTTTCATCGCCGATGGGCCTGCGCCAACCTGAATGTCCGTATCAGCAAGCGCAGATTTTAATGCCTGATAATGGTCATCATAGGCCGTAACCACCAAGCGCGCGCCATATGTTTTCGCATCCTGCGCCAGTTGATCAATTTGGTGTCCACCTGTGAGCGTATCAACCTGAAAACGTGCCGGATCACGCCCAATTAAATCAAGGGTATTTTGACCAATTGACCCCGTCGCCCCAAAAATTGAAACGCGTTTCAGGCCCATGCCATTAATCCCAACATCGCGGCATAGACCAAACTGGCACCAATCAACCCATCAAAACGATCCATAACACCACCATGCCCCGGGATCAGGTTTGAACTGTCTTTTACACCTGATGCGCGCTTTAGCGCACTTTCTGTGATATCACCAAGTTGCGAAGCAAAAGAGAGACACAACGCCACAAACAATGCCGTTTCAGTCGGCAGGGAAATATGGCCACCCTGCACCATAAAGTAGGTAAACAAAGCTGCGCCAAACCAACCGCCCACAATCCCAGACCATGTTTTCTTGGGGCTGAAGGCGGGCCAAAATTTCACACCACCCACGATCCGTCCGACAAAATATCCTGCGATATCCGTAATCACGACCAAACCAATGATCCATAATGTTGCAGTGATCCCAACTTGTGTGCGCAAATAGATTAATAACAGCGCACCAATCATGATACCCAAAGACACAAGCGTCCCGAACGTATCAAAGGTGTGAAAATAAAGGCGCTGCAACAGAGTTGCGATGAAAATAACAATGACTTGCTCAGTGACGCTATCCGTTGTCAAAACCCAGATCAGTGCAATGGCCGCCGTTACTGCGGAAAACCAATGTGCCTGCATCGAAAGCGGGGTCAGCATTCGACCCATTTCCCAATGCATCGCAGCCACTGCTGCGACAATCAGCAATGTAAACACCCAACCCCCTAGCCATAATGCCATCGCACCAATCACCAACATGCAAATTGCGGAGATCACACGGGCCTGCAGATCCGCGAATTTAGTCGTCGTATTCATGCAATGACCGCTCCAAAACGTCGTTCACGTTTGCCGAACTTTGTTAAAACATGTTCAAAAATGTCTGGGGTAAAATCTGGCCAAAGGGTGTCAATAAATTCGTATTCGGCATAGGCTGATTGCCACAGCAAAAATCCAGAAACACGGGCCTCTCCTGATGTTCGAATAACTAAATCCGGATCGGGTAAAACGTGTGTATCCAGATATTTAGGTAGCGTTTCTTCATCTATCGCATCAGGTGCTAATTTTCCATCAGCTACATCCTGCGCCAGACGTTTGGTTGCACGATATACTTCGTCACGCCCCCCATAGTTTAACGCAACTGTCAGGTTCACTGTCGTATTATCTTTTGTGATATCTTCAAGTTCGTTCATGAGAGAGACCAGTGCGGGTTCAAGGCGTATTCTGTCACCGATAAAACGAACGCGCACACCGTTGGCGCAAAGATCCTTAATTTCCGTTAACAAGTATTTTTTAAACAATGCCATCAAACCAGAAACTTCAACTTGCGTGCGTTTCCAGTTCTCGGTCGAAAATGCAAAGATCGTCAGATATTCCACCCCTAAATCTGGGCAACTTTCTACAATTTCGCGCACTCTACGCGCCCCAGCGTGGTGGCCAAACAATCGTGGCCTGCCCCGCGCCTTAGCCCAGCGACCATTCCCATCCATAATGATGGCAACGTGACGCGGTTTTGGGTGGTTATCTGCGTCTTTTGCCATTCGTTACACTTGCATGATTTCTGCTTGTTTAGATTCCAATGCAGCGTCGACCAACTTGATTGATTTATCTGTCAAATCTTGGACTTCACTTTCCCAGAATTTTTGATCGTCTTCGGAAATGCCATCTGCCTTAGCTTTTTTGACCTGATCCATGCCATCACGGCGAATGTTGCGGATCGAAACACGCGCGCTTTCGGCATATTGCGCCGCAACGCGGGTTAGCTCGCGGCGGCGTTCCTCGTTCAATTCGGGGATCGGCAACATGATAATTGTACCGTTTAATTGGGGATTGATGCCCAACCCACTTTCACGGATCGCCTTTTCAACCGCATTGACCATGGATTTATCCCAAACATTCACTGTCACCATACGCGGTTCTGGAACGTTCACGGTGCCCACCTGATTGATTGGGGTGCGCTGTCCATAGGCCTCAACAGTGATTGGCTCTAACATAGATGCAGATGCACGTCCTGTTCTAAGCGATGCAAACTCTGTTTTAAGTGCGCCCATTGCACCATCCATGCGACGCTGAAGATCATCAGTGTCCAGAAAAAAATCATCAGACATTGTGTTGCCCTTTTTATTATATGTTGCTCTTCTCTGCCCGACTATACCTCTAATCGGTCACTCTTGTATAGGTTCCTTCACCAGCGAGGATCCCGCGGAAGCCACCAGGTTCATCCAATGAAAACACGATCAGCGGCATTTTGTTGTCTCGCATCAATGCGATTGCGCTTGCGTCCATCACCTTTAGGTTTTTCTGCAAAACATCATTATATGTAATATGATCAAAGCGTTGCGCATCCGGGTTCAACTTAGGATCACTGTCGTAAATGCCATCCACTTGTTTGCCCATAAACACCGCCTCACATGCCATTTCGCTGGCCCGCAGCGCTGATGCAGTGTCGGTTGTGAAATAAGGGTTGCCCGTTCCAGCGGCGAAAATACACACACGGTGTTTTTCCAAATGCCGTACCGCCCGACGCCGGATATATGGTTCACATACTTGATCCATGGGGATCGCGCTAATCACACGGGTAAATACGCCCAACCCCTCTAGCGCGCTTTGCATGGCAAGTGCATTCATCACTGTGGCCAGCATGCCCATGTAATCGGCAGTTGTACGCTCCATGCCCTGTGCGCTGCCTGAAAGACCACGGAAAATATTACCGCCACCGATCACCATGCAGATTTCAACACCCATATCGTGAACGGTTTTCACTTCTTTGGCGATGCGCTCAACCGTTGGGGGGTGCAAACCAAATCCCTGATCCCCCATCAGCGCCTCGCCAGAGATTTTTAGCATGACACGTTTAAAGGCGGCTTTTGGGGCGGGATGTCCGGACATATTGCACTCCTGCGGTTTGTCTATAAAATCGCGCTCAAAATGTCCCAAAAGCGCAGCAGTTTCAATGCAACAATTGCAAATACCAGAAATCTTAACATTTTTCCGCCGTGTCGCGGTGGGTAAAGCGCAATGACTGTTGATTTTTCATGGCATGTCATCGACGCGGCTCCCCCAACGGCACCCATATTAATCGCAGGCCCGACAGCATCTGGGAAATCTGCACTCGCGTTGGACATTGCAGAACGCTTTGGCGGCACCATTATCAACGCAGATGCACTGCAGGTTTTTGAAAACTGGCGTATTTTATCCGCACGCCCAAGCGAAGCCGATGAAGCACGTGCAAACCACGTTCTATATGGCCATTTGGCCTATGACAGTGATTATTCCGTTGGCGCGTGGTTGCGCGATGTTGAACCATTTTTGAACACACAGACGCGGCCCATTATCGTTGGTGGGACTGGTTTGTATTTTACAGCACTCACACAAGGATTGGCGCAGATACCGCCAACCCCACCCGACATTCGCACCCTAGCCGATAGCATCGTGCGCGATCGCGGATTCGAAGCGTTAATACCAGATATTGATGCACAAACGCGCGGTTCTATTGATTTGTTAAATCCCATGCGGGTTCAGCGCGCGTGGGAAGTGCAGCACGCAACGGGAAAAGGACTGCGTGCGTGGCAGAATGAAACGCCGCCCCCCCTCCTGCCACTTAACAACTGCATACCGATTCTATTTGAAACAGACAAAGATTGGCTAAATTCCCGGATAGAAATGCGCTTTGACATGATGCTAGAGACTGGCGCATTGGATGAGGCAAAGAATAACCTGTCCACCTGGGACCCTCAACTTCTGTCAAACCGGGCAATTGGCGCACCAGAATTGATTGCGTATTTGCAAAATAAATTAACATTAGACGAAGCACGCACGACCGCAACAATCGCCACGCGGCAGTTTGCAAAACGACAACGTACGTGGTTCCGTGCTAAAATGCGAAACTGGATGCGCCACCAAGCAAAGACTGCGACAATCTGAACAAAAAAACGCAAATTGGTCTGTAGAAACGTTCAAAATGTCGCAATCTGACATGTCAGCTGTCGCATTTGGGACCACTTTTTCAGGAAGAAACCATTGACCTTCGCCGCTACATAGTGCCGAATGCGCTGGTAACCCAAGAATTGCCGTGGTGCGAAGACTCACTTCGCTCACGGTGCATATGCGTCAGACAGGGAGTAACATGATGCAAAATACGACGAAGTCGAAAAACTTACATCCAGTGGTAGAGATGTACGCGAAAGAGCATAAAGAGG
>CAXABH010000026.1:0-11415 GCA_963966925.1 uncultured Rhodobacterales bacterium | reverse complement strand
GGCATACGAGATGGCCAATACGTGACTGGAGTTCAGACGTGTGCTCTTCCGATCTCAACAACCTCTTCTGCTTTTGCCTCTTCTTTCAATCGAGGCTCATCCTGCAAGGCTTTTTCAATACTAACAGGTTTAACACACTCAACAGGGATCATTTTTGACAGGCGGTCAACTTGACCATAGGGCATTTGCAATACACGTCCGATGTCACGTACCGCAGCCTTAGACAACAGCGCACCAAATGTGATGATTTGGGCCACTTTATCACGGCCATATTTTTCCTGAACGTATTGGATCACCTCTTCTCGACGGTCCATACAAAAGTCGATGTCGAAATCTGGCATCGAAACCCGTTCGGGATTCAAGAAACGTTCGAACAAAAGCGAATAGCGCAGGGGATCCAAATCCGTAATCGTCAATGCATAGGCGACCAAAGAACCCGCACCAGAACCACGGCCTGGACCCACGGGGATATCATGATCCTTTGCCCATTTGATAAAATCCGCAACGATCAGGAAATATCCAGGGAACCCCATTCCCTCAATAATATCCAGCTCAAATTCCAGTCGTTTTTCATATTCTTCGACACTGGCGGCATGGGGAATGACAGCTAAACGATTGTCCAACCCCGCTTTGGCCTGACGGCGCAATTCTTGTACTTCGTCCTCCGCAAATTTTGGCAGGATCGGATCACGCCGATACGCCATAAATGCACATCGTTGGGCGATCTCAACCGTATTTTCTAATGCTTCGGGCAAATCCGCAAAAAGCGTTGCCATTTCTTGTGGAGATTTAAAATAATGCTGCGCGGTTAAACGGCGGCGCGGCGTTTGCTGATCAACATACGCACCCTCAGCGATACAAATAAGTGCGTCGTGCGCCTCATACATTTTGGAATTTGGGAAATAGACATCATTGGTTGCAACCAACGGAATTTCCATTTCATACGCCAGTTCGATGAATCCACGTTCGGTCGCGTGTTCCGCTGGGGGTAGACCGTTTTCACCTGGATGGCGCTGCAATTCCACATATAAGCGATCATGAAAGATATCCAAAAATTGCTGTAACTTTGCCTTGGCTGCTGCGCGTGCGCCACGTTGCAAAATTTCACCAATTGGCCCCAATGCGCCACCAGTTAGGCAAATCACATCTTCTGAATGCTGCGCCAATTGATCCAGCGTAATCTGAGGAAGGTCGCCGCCTTTGTCTACATATAGGCAGCTATTTAATTTCATCAGATTTTCATATCCCACCTCGCTTTGTGCCAACAAAACAATCGGCGCAAGGGGGGCTGGTTTATCCGGCGCGGGTGGTTCCTCGAACGCAAGATCGAATTGACATCCAATAATCGGCTGAACACCCGCATCCGTGGCATAAATAGAAAATTCAAGCGCTGCGAACAGATTGTTCGTATCGGTAACGGCAACTGCGGGCATGTCCATGTCCGCGCAAGCACCAGCCAATTTTTTCAGGCGCATTGCACCCTCAAGAAGTGAATATTCCGTATGAACGCGTAAATGAATGAACCGAGACATGATGAATTGAGGCGCCTTTCACCAGAGTGAAACCTGTGTTTGCAAACTTATAGTGACCCAATGCTGTCAGCGGCAATAGAAAATTGTTGCCAAATCCTATGCTACAGGCTTAATGTTTCACCAGTCGCTCCCCGCTTTCTACGCCGCATCGAAGGTGGGTTGATTATGAGCATCCGGTACCGCGGTTCAAAAGTTTCATGAAATTATCGTTTCTTCTGAATGGAGAGCCCACACATATTGATGATGTTGACCCAACAACGTCAATTTTGGACTGGCTACGCATTAATCAACGCTTGAATGGCACAAAAGAGGGGTGCAACGAAGGCGATTGCGGCGCCTGTACTGTAATCTTAATTGATCAAGATGGGGTCCGCGCAGTCAACGCCTGCATTCTATTCTTGCCCCAAATCGCGAATAAAGCCGTGCGCACAATCGAGGGAATTTCAAAACCTGACGCGCTTCACCCCGTACAGGACTGCATGATTGAACACCACGGCAGTCAATGCGGATTTTGCACACCTGGGTTCATCACATCAATGGTTGCCGCCCAGATCAATAACGACACGGATCACGACGTCACTTTGGCCGGCAATCTGTGCCGCTGCACCGGATATGCACCCATTTTTCGTGCGGCCCGGGCATGTGAAAATGCCCCAGAAGCCAATTGGGTTAAAGACGATCAACAAAAACTTGGAACGCTTGCGCAGTCAGTTGATCCAAAACTGCCAAGTACGGCGGATGAATTGGCCAACATTCTGGTCAGCGAACCTGAAACAACCCTGATCGCTGGTGCGACCGATGTCGGGTTATGGATCAACAAGGATATGCGCAACATTGCACCAATGGCGTTCATCCACAATATTAACGAACTAGCGCAGATTTTAGAACACTCCGATCATTGGGAACTTGGGGCCAGTGTGACCATCGAACAAATGCGATTGTGGAGTGTTGAGGCATACCCCAACCTTACACCATTACTGACGCGATATGCCTCAACTCAGGTACGTAACTCAGCGACATTGGGCGGCAACATTGCAAACGGTTCGCCTATTGGCGATACCCCACCGGCCTTGATTTCCATGGGTTCACAATTGGTTCTACGCAAAGGTAACGCAACGCGTAAGATTGATTTACAAGATTTCTTTATCCGCTATGGAACACAAGATTTGCAGATCGGTGAATTTGTTAAATCCGTACTTATCCCGAAAAACCAAGACAATTTGCGATGCTACAAAATTTCAAAACGCTTTGACCAAGATATCTCTGCTATTTGTGGGGCGTTCAACTTAGAGATCACCGATGGCATCATCCAAAGCGCGCGCATTGCATTTGGTGGCATGGCCGGCATTCCAAAACGTGCGGAACATGTTGAAACATCCCTAACGGGTGAAACATGGGACATAAGCACAATCGAGAAGACCCATACAAAATGGGCGTGTGATTTTGAACCACTAACGGACATGCGCGCATCAGCCGAGTATCGCCTGTCCGTCGCACGCAATTTATTAACGCGGTATTTCCACGATGTGTCAGGCAACGCCGCAACAATTCAAGAGGTGTCTGCATGAGTGTGAACAAACCTCTTCCACATGATGCCGCCAAATTACATGTCACTGGCAGCGCCCGGTATATAGATGATTTACCCGTTCCCGATCATTGTTTGCATCTGTGTTTTGGGACATCAACAATCGCGCGTGGAACCATTCAGGAACTGGACCTGACTGCGGTTAGAAATTCAGATGGCGTGATTGACGTGCTTCAGGCCAGTGATCTTGCATACGCAAACGACGTTTCACCCAGCATTCATGATGAACCATTATTGTCGGATGGAACCATTCATTATCTTGGTCAGCCAATTTTCCTAGTCATCGCACAATCACACGTTCAAGCACGAAAAGCTGCGACGCGCGCCTTGATTTCATATCAACAGGACCAACCAATCCTAAATATTCAGGACGCACTTGCCGCGAATTCAAGATTTGAAGAAGGCCCACGCATTTGGAACCGCGGGGATTTAAAACGGGGATTTGAACAGGCCACTTCGATCGTTGAAGGAACGTTTGAAATCGGTGGGCAAGAACACTTCTATTTAGAAGGTCAAGCCGCACTTGCCCTGCCCCAAGAGGATGATGAAATGGTTGTGCATTCATCAACTCAGCATCCCACCGAAGTGCAACACAAAGTCGCCGAGGCCCTAGGTGTTCAGTTTCACGACGTGCGTGTCGAAGTACGCCGCATGGGTGGGGGATTTGGCGGCAAAGAAAGTCAGGGCAATGCCTTGGCCGTTGCCTGTGCGATTGCAGCACGTCGCACCAACCGGCCCTGCAAAATGCGCTATGATCGTGACGACGACATGTTGATCACAGGAAAACGCCACGATTTCCGCATCAAATATTGTGCAGGGGTTGATCATAACAATAAAATCATTGCGCTAGATTTAGTACACTATGCCCGCTGTGGCTGGGCCCAAGATTTGTCCCTGCCCGTTGCAGATCGTGCGATGTTGCACGCTGATAATGCTTATTTCCTACCCAATATCAAAATTGAAAGCCATCGCCTGAAGACAAATACCCAAAGTGCGACTGCCTTTCGTGGCTTTGGAGGTCCTCAGGGCGTTTTGGGTATGGAACGGATCATGGATCATCTGGCACATAAGCTGAACATCGATCCGATCGCATTTCGTGAATTAAATTATTATCGTCCCGCTGCGGCAGCAGAACACGATACAACCCCTTATCATATGCCTGTGCAGGATTTTAACCTACACGACATGACATCCAAACTTTTAGTGGATTGCGATTTTCAAAATAGAAAACGGGTTATTGATCGCTGGAACGCGGACAATCACATCATGAAACGTGGAATTGCATTTTCGCCAGTGAAATTTGGGATTTCATTCACCCTTAGCCACCTTAATCAGGCGGGCGCATTGGTGCATGTTTATTCGGATGGCAGTATTCGAATAAATCACGGCGGCACCGAAATGGGACAGGGTCTTTTTCAAAAAACGGCCCAGATCGCAGCCGAAGAATTCGGTGTATCGATTGAGGCAATTAAAATAACGGCAACAGACACGGCCAAAGTTCCAAATACATCAGCCACAGCCGCAAGTTCAGGCAGTGATCTGAACGGAATGGCAATAAAAGTCGCCTGTGAAAAGATCAAGGCACGCATGGCTTCATTACTGGCAGCACAATTTAACAAAACACCCAATGACGTCGCATTCACCGCGAATGAGGTTCATATCGGGCGGCGCGTGCTTTCCTTTGGCGATGCGGCAAAGGCCTGTTATGAACAACGCGTTAGTCTGTCCGCCACAGGTTTTTATAAAACCCCAGACTTAGAATGGGATCGTATCCGTGGTGTGGGACAACCCTTTTATTACTTTGCCTACGGCGCGGCCGTTAGCGAAGTTGTCATTGACACCTTAACTGGTGAATATCGCATTTTACGGGCGGATATACTGCACGATGCTGGAAATAGCTTAAATCCTGCTATCGATATTGGGCAAGTTGAAGGGGGCTATGTTCAAGGTGCGGGATGGTTAACGACAGAAGAATTGGTATGGGACGGCGATGGCCGTTTACGCACGCATGCGCCGTCGACATATAAAATCCCTGCAATGTCAGATCGGCCAAGAGAGTTTAATGTAAATCTGTGGGATCGCGGGAATCTAAAACCAACAATCTATCGTTCAAAAGCCGTAGGAGAGCCCCCATTTATGCTGGGTATTTCAGCATGGCTTGCATTGTCGGACGCAATTTCCAGCTGTGGGTCAACCTATCCAAGCCTAGATGCCCCAGCAACGCCCGAACGCGTATTGAAAGCCGTGGAAAAGGTTCAGCATGGCCTTTGATCTGCAACAGCTGAAACATCTGGTTGATCGTCACAGCCGCGTTGCACGTATCGTTATAACCGATGTGCGGGGATCAACCCCACGCACAGTCGGAACCGAAATGTTCATCTGGGATACAGGCCAAGATGGAACAATCGGTGGAGGTGCGTTGGAATATCAAGTGACCAGTAAGGCACGTCAGGCCCTAACAGAACATCGTATATGGTCCCAAACTTATCCACTGGGGCCTAATTTGGGGCAATGCTGCGGTGGGTCAGTGGGGATATTATGCGAAGTTTTTGATCACGCTAATCTGCCAACAGTGTCCACTGACGTAGTCTCGCGCGCGCTCTCTACCTCCATCAAATCGATCCAACATCCCGCTTTATCTGTTCAAAACGGCCGTATTACTGAACCAGTACGCGGGAATGGAACGCCAATTTGGATTTGGGGTGCAGGCCATGTCGGGCGCGCGTTGGTTCATACGCTGCACAAATTGCCACAATTTAACCTGACTTGGATTGATTTTGATCGACAGCGGTTTCCCGAAAAATGTGATCCATCCATTACCGCAATTCAGGCAGCCGACATGCCAAAGTTGGTCCCTCATTCGCCTTTGAATGCACATCACTTTATTCTGACGCATTCGCACGAAATCGATTTATCGTTATGCCACGCGCTTCTAAACCACGATTTTGAATATGCAGGGCTGATAGGATCAGAAACCAAATGGTCCCGATTTCGAAAACAACTGAACAATGCGGGTTTGGAAATCCGCCATATTGAACGTATTACCTGCCCAATCGGACACCCAGAATTCGGGAAACATCCATCAGAGATTGCCATCGGCATACTCTCTGACTTATTAAGCGGTAATTAGGGGCATGCAAACGGGGATACAGCGAAGAAATGACCGATGTATTAATTGATATCATTGGCCTGACCAAAGCCTATCCAGGGGTCGTGGCGAATAACGATGTTTCGTTTCAAATTCGCACTGGTGAAGTACATGCGCTACTTGGGGAAAATGGCGCTGGTAAAAGCACGTTGGTTAAAATGATATATGGGCTTGTCAAACCAGACAGTGGTGCCATGACAATTCACAACCAACCATATGCACCCACATCGCCGAATGCCGCGCGCAGCACGGGCGTGGCAATGGTATTTCAGCATTTTTCACTGTTTGACGCGCTATCGGTTGCAGAAAATATTGCCTTGGGTATGGACGATGCGCCAAAACCGCGTGACCTGGCAAAGAACATTCGGCGCGTTTCAAATGACTATGGCCTTCCGCTTGAACCAAATCGTATTGTCGGAACGCTGTCCGCTGGCGAAAGACAACGCGTTGAAATCATCCGCTGCCTTCTACAGAATCCAAAATTGCTCATCATGGATGAACCCACGTCCGTTTTAACACCGCAAGAAGTTGAGGTACTTTTCAAAACTTTGCGCCAGTTAAAAAGCGAAGGAACAGCTATCCTTTATATTTCCCACAAACTCGAAGAAATTCGTGCATTGTGCGACACGGCGACAATCCTGCGTCATGGTGAAAAAGTTGATACTTGCGTCCCTGCAACGACAACAGCGCGGGAAATGGCAGAAATGATGGTTGGGGCAAGTTTTGCTAGCCCAACCAAAGAAGATCGGGATGTTGGCAATACCATTTTATCTCTAAACAACGCCTCCGTTCCTACGACAGACGCCTTTGGAACCTCTCTCCAGGACGTAAGCTTGGATCTGAAAGCTGGTGAGATCCTTGGAATTGGTGGCGTTGCTGGCAACGGACAGGACGAATTATTGGCCACCCTGTCTGGAGAAACAACAATCCCATCGGAAATGATCGTTTTCGATGGCCATGCAATCGGTAAACAGGGTCCAAATGCCCGCAGAAAAATTGGCCTACTTAGCGCACCAGAAGAACGATTGGGGCACGCTGCGGCACCAGCGATGTCACTACGAGAAAACACGGTCATAACTGCCGCCGAGCGTAAATCTTTGCTAAAACGTGGTTTCATAGACTGGACCGCCACAGATCAATATGCACAAGAGATTATAGCCGATTTTGACGTTAGAACACCAGGAACGCACACCCCTGCAGGATCACTATCAGGGGGAAATTTACAAAAATTTGTCGTCGGACGGGAAGTTTTACAAAATCCAAAGGTATTTGTTGTGAACCAACCAACATGGGGGGTTGATGCAGCTGCTGCCGCCTCTATCCGACAAAAGCTGTTGGATCTGGCGAATAACGGCGCGGGCGTCATTGTGATAAGTCAGGATCTTGATGAATTATTAGAGATTAGCGACCGGTTCTGCGCAATCAATGAAGGCCGTTTATCTGACATCGTTCCAACAGCATCGTTAGAATTGGATCAAATCGGTCTGATGATGGGCGGCGCGACTGCACAGCCAGAGGGGGCGTTGACGTGATACATTTTGAAAAACGCCTAAATCCATCACGCATAACCACAATTGTAACACCAATTCTTGCTGTGATCCTTACAATGATCGCTGGCGGCATTATGTTCGCTGCATTAGGCAAACCACCTCTTGAGGCGATCCGAATTATTTTCTGGGATCCGCTGTTTGATCCAAATTTTGCATCCTATTCGCGTCCTCAATTATTGGTAAAAGCTGGGCCATTGATATTGATCGCAATCGGATTATCGATTGGCTTTAAGGCTGGTATTTGGAATATTGGCGCAGAGGGTCAGTACATCATGGGCGCCATTTTTGGCGCGGCCGTGGCTTTGGCGGCCTATCCTGCCGAATCTGTTTTTCTGTTCCCGGCAATGGTTGTTGCTGGTGCCTTTGGCGGGTGGCTTTGGGCACTTATCCCTGCCATTTTACGTACCAAATTTAATACGAATGAAATCCTTGTTTCGTTGATGCTGGTTTACGTGGCTGAATCCATTTTGGCATCCGTGGCGCAGGGTCTGTTGAAAAATCCAGAAGGCTACGGATTTCCTGGATCACGCAATTTGCAACAGTACCCTAGTGCATTTAATGCGGAAGTTATCGCAGACTCTGGCATGCATTGGGGGGTGATCAGTGCCTTTATTGCGGTGATTTTTGCCTATGTTTTGATGACACGTCACATTCGAGGTTTCGAAGTGCGTCTTATGGGGGAAGCGCCAAAGGCCGCGCGGTTTGCAGGGGTATCAACAACACGGTTGGTTATATTTTGTTTAGGAATATCTGGCGCGCTTGCCGGAATGGCGGGCATGTTCGAAGTTTCAGGGCCATCTGGACAAATCACAATCGATTTCAACTCGGGGTATGGCTTCACTGCTATTATCGTGGCGTTTTTGGGTCGTCTGCACCCAATCGGTATTTTGCTCGCAGGGTTGTTGATGGCGCTGACTTACATTGGTGGCGAACTTGCTCAATTGATGCTGGGCCTTCCTGGGGCGTCGATCCAATTGTTTCAGGGAATGCTGCTTTTATTCCTGCTCGCCACTGATGTCTTTACCAATTATCGCATTCGCATTGGGGGTGCAAAATAATGGATTTGTTAGGAATTAATCCGGTTTTGTTAATTGCATCCCTTATGGTTTCGGCAACACCGATCCTGCTTGCCGCAATTGGTGAAACGGTAGTCGAAAAATCTGGCGTCCTAAATTTAGGTGTCGAAGGTATGATGATTGTTGGTGCGGTCGTGGGGTTTATCACGGCCGTTAATACCGAAAACCCAGCAATTGGATTTGTAACGGCTGCAATCGCGGGCGCGTTATTATCGACAATTTTCGCGGCCCTCGTCCTGTATTTGAAATCAAACCAAGTGGCGACAGGCCTTGGGCTTACGTTGGTGGGTTTAGGGGTATCAGCATTGTTGGGCAAACCCTACGAAGGCATCAAATCACCAACCCTTCAATCATTGGATATCCCGGTTCTGTCGGATATCCCCATTTTAGGCCGCATGTTATTTTCACATGATGCAATGGTATATGTGTCTATCTTAATTGTTGGGTTGGTGTGGTATACGCTAAAATACACACGCATCGGTTTGGTATTGCGTGCCGTTGGTGAAAATCATGACGCGGCACATGCACTCGGTTACAAAGTTGTCCGTATTCGTTTTCTTGCGATCATGTTCGGAGGAGCCTGCAGTGGTTTGGGCGGCGCTTACATCAGCCTTGTGCGCGTCCCACAATGGACTGAGGGCATGACCGCAGGAGCAGGTTGGATCGCGCTTGCTATCGTTGTTTTTGCCAGCTGGAAACCATGGCGCACGTTAATTGGTGCCTATTTATTCGGCGGAATCACCGTTTTACAGCTAAATTTACAGGCTGCAGGCGTTGCTATACCAGTTGAGTACTTGTCCATGTCGCCATTTTTGATAACTATCGCGGTGCTTGTAATAATTTCGGCCAGAGGAAATCAGGGTGCACCTGCCTCTCTTGGTCGACCCTTCCACGCCTCAAACTGAGGTCCATACCTGACTTAGGGAGTAAACTATGAAACTCAAATCAATCCTAACATCTGCAATCGCAGCTGTCGCTCTGGGCACAGCAGCAATTGCCGCCGACATCAAAGTCGGCTTTGTCTATGTTGGCCCAGTGGGCGACGGCGGCTGGACATACGAACACGACCAAGGCCGTAAAGCAGTTGTTGCAGCCTTTGGTGATCGCGTTGAAACAATTTATCAAGAAAGCGTTCCAGAAGGTGCTGATTCCGAGCGTGTGATGACACAAATGGCGCTACAGGGTGCGGATCTAATCTTTACCACATCGTTTGGTTATATGGACCCAACAATCAATGTTGCCAAGAAATTCCCAAATGTAAAATTCGAACACGCAACTGGTTATAAGCGCGCAGACAACGTTTCAACATATTCGGCACGTTTCTACGAAGGTCGCGCAGTTCAGGGCCACATCGCGGGTAAGATGACAAAAACCAACAAAATTGGTTATATTGGTTCATTCCCAATTCCAGAAGTAATTCGTGGCATTAACTCGGCTTATATTCACGCGAAAAAAGTGAACCCAGATGTCGAATTTAACATTGTTTGGGCCTACACATGGTTTGATCCAGCGAAAGAAGCGGACGCAGCAAACGCGTTGATCGAACAAGGCTGTGACGTAATTTTACAGCACACAGATTCAACAGCGCCACAAGCTGCAGCAGAAAAAGCGGGCAATGTTATTACGTTCGGTCAGGCATCTGACATGGCAGAATTTGGTCCACTTCCACGTGTACCATCTATCATCGATGATTGGGGCCCCTATTATGTTGCGCGTACACAAGCCGTACTAGATGGCACATGGACTTCGATGGATACATGGGACGGTATCGGCCCAGGCATGGTAAAAATTGGTGAAATTTCATCAGCAGTTCCAGCGGATCTAAAAGCAGAAGCAGAAGCACTGCGTGACGCATTGGGTTCGGGTGAATACCACGCGTTCACTGGCCCTGTGAACAAGCAAGATGGCACAGCATGGTTGGCGGCTGGTGAAACAGCAGACGACGGGACACTTGCTGGCATGAACTTCTATGTAGAAGGCTTAACTGGCACAATCCCACAATAAGGATTGCAAAGATACTGTTGGGCCTCGATAATCAATGATTGTCGGGGCCCTATTTATTTGAACGAGATGCATGATGACAAATCATTTAACCCTGCCAGAAGAAGCAGAACATGGGTCTGATAAACGCATGTTTGCGCCTTACGCTGAACGTAACAAGGCCCCTATATTTGAGGTATTGAACGAAGTCTTCCCGCAAAATGCGCGGGTGTTAGAAATTGCCAGCGGAACAGGCCAACATGGAATACATTTCGCAACCCAACGGGCTGATTGGACATGGCAGCCAAGTGAAATTGACCCCGAACGAATCGCAAGCATTAACGCCTATCAAGAGGCCACGAATTTAGAAAATCTAAATTCGGCCCTATCCTTGGATATTTCACGAACTGATTGGTCAAACAATGTGACAGGCTATGATGGGATATTTTTGTCCAATTTATTACATCTAGTATCGGATGCCACGGTACATTCTTTTATTCGCGGCGCGGCCAAGGTGCTGAACCATAGTGGGACTTTGGCGATC
>CAXABH010000025.1:0-11454 GCA_963966925.1 uncultured Rhodobacterales bacterium | reverse complement strand
CGTTCACGAACCAGGTTTTGGCGCAGATCGAACTTTGGACTAAGGGTGATGAATATAACAATGATGTTTACATCCTGCCAAAGCATTTGGACGAAAAGGTTGCGCGCCTGCATTTGGATCGCATTGGTGTGAAGCTTACAACACTGGCCAAAGATCAAGCAGACTACATTGGTGTCACAACCGAAGGTCCATTCAAGCCCGAACACTACAGATATTAAGAACGTCACTAAACGTATTACTTGCAAGCCCTGTATGTGTGTCATGCAGGGCTTGTTTTTTGTGCGCTCTGCGCCACAGATCCTATTGTTCCCTGTAGATTTTGTTTGTCATCGCGCTGATTTTCAATAATCCTACCAAAAGTAAATACGACAATCCAAAGGGGTATATTATGGGTAAGCGCGATGAACTGATCGAAAAGTATGCAGATGATTTAAAAAACAAATGCGGTATGCAGCCAGATATGGCGTTGTTAACTTCTGTTACAATCGGATGTGGACCATCAATTTATAATGCAGATGCGTCAACAGTTGCAGGTAGCCAACAGAGTGAGTTGGAAACGGTAAAAAACAATTTCCTGATCAAAAAACTTGGCCTGTCAGATGGTCCAGAATTGATGGATGCGATCAATAGCGTTATCGATACTTATGGCCGGTCCGAACGGAATAAATACCGTGCTGTTGTGTATTACATGCTAACTAAGCATTTTGGTAAAGAATCTGTATATTCTTAGTGTAAACACCTTTTAAAGACTGTTTTAAATCAATTTCGAAATAGTCTTTTCTTGGAAATAGCACCTTATCATGTATTGTCATCGTGTCAGGCTAGGAAGGCCGGACCCAATACGACAGTCCGTGATGTGGGATCACAGGGGTGACAGATGGGTTCCGGTTTTACCGGGACCCATTTTCTGTGTCCCAGGTTCAATACTATGCGGATCAATCAGTATGCTTATGCTGCACGATGCCTGGACCAATGAACTTAGTCAGGCTTTGTCTGACCAAGTTCACAGATAATCGACCACTCCTCAGTAGTGACCGGTTGAACCGATAATCGTGAATTATTCACCAAAACCATATCAGACAACCTGGGATCTGCTTTAATTTGTGCAAGGGTGACTGGTGTTTGCATTGCTTTCACCGCTCGAATATCTACGCATTCCCAGCGTGCATCATCGGTTGTACTGTCTGGGTGTGCTGGTTTGCAGATTTCTACAATACCAACGATTTCTTTGTCCTTTTGTGAATGATAAAAGAACCCGAAATCGCCGATAGTCATCTGTCGCATAAAATTACGCGCTTGATAATTGCGTACACCATCCCACTCTTCACCCAAATTGCCCTTGGCAACTTGTTGGTCCCATGACCATGTAGAGGGTTCTGATTTAAACAACCAATACTGCATGGTTTAAATTAACTTATTCCACTGAATAAGTTCGGCACTTTGGAACAAACCAGCTAGGTTATAGGGATCATTTTTCGCCCATTCTTCCGCTTGGGTCATCGTGTCCACCTCTAGTACAACTAACGAACCACACATGTTGCCATCACTATCAAGCAAAGGTCCCGCATGACGCGCAAGCCTGGTTTCTTTCATATACTCAAGGTGCTTTTCACGATTTGCTTTTCGCGTTTCTAAATGACCTGGTTTATCTTTTGCGATCAATGCAACTAGCATTATTCTTCCTTTTGTGGGCGCGCAAACAACGCGGCAAGTATTTTTTCAACTGTTTTTTGGCCAGAAATCAGATCTGATACTGATCTGATAATTGGTACATCCAAACCTAATTTATCTGCTTTCGTCAATGCAGCTTGGGCCGTAAACTTTCCTTCAACGGTGGTATTTTCGTTAAATGCCTGGCCCTGCCCTAACTGCATTCCGTATCTGAAATTTCGTGATTGCTGCGACATACAGGTTAGACTTAAGTCGCCAAAGCCGGATAGCCCGCACAGTGTCCTATCTGAACCGCCTAATTCAGCAGCAAACCGGCGCATTTCGGCAAATCCCCGCGTCATTAATGCGGCGCGGGCACTTTCGCCCAACCCCGCACCGATTGCTGCACCGCAACCAATGGCAATAACATTTTTAAGCCCGCCACCCAATTCAGCACCAGTTACGTCCTGTGTACGGTAAATACGGATATTTTGTGATGTTATCTGGCTTTGCAAGGTTGCTCCAACTTTGGCGTCTTCACAGGCCAATGTCAGCGCGGTTGGCAGACCTCTTGCAATGTCATTTGCAAAACTTGGCCCTGTTAGTATCGCGGCTGTGTCGGATGCGTGTTTTAGTAATTCAACAGGTCCTTTGCCGGTTTCCATGTCAAACCCTTTGCAGCAGGCGATCAGGGGTTTTCCGCGCAGGTAGTTTCGATTTTCATGCACAAAACTGCGTAAGCTTTGGGTTGGAACGGCAATTAATATGGCATCCGCGGTACACGCTGTCTCTAAATCAGAAGTTATGTGCAACGTTTGTGGTAATACGCAGTCTGGCAGTCGCTGTTTGTTTTCACGTTCTTCTGAGAGTGCTGCGACCTGTTTGGGGTTCCTTCCCCACAGTGTGACAGAATTTACACTTGTTGTTATCGAAACCGCCAGAGCGGTTCCAAATGCACCACTACCTAAAACAGCAAGCTTCATGCCTTAGCGCCCTTTTTACCATACCCCATTAGGGGTTTTTTAGACTGATCCAGCGGCCATCTGGGACGTGCGATTAAATGTTCTGGATTGGCCAAGTTGTTTCTATAAATTTCAGCTGCCGTATATGCGATCATTGCTGCATTATCCGTACAATATTTAAGCGGTGGAGCGTTAAATAGTATCGAATGTTCTGCGCATAGGCGCTGCAGTTTGGCGCGGATTTCAGAATTTGCAGCAACCCCACCCGCAACTGCAAAGGTTGGAGTTGCGGGCAATAGTTTCATATATTCGTTTAAGGCACGGCGTGTTTTTTCGACCAGAACATCTGCAACTGCTCTTTGAAAGCTGGCTGCAATATCATCAATATCAGATCGATAAAGGCCACCTTTATCTTCAATTATACCATCTCGTGTGCGCAGGACTGCGGTCTTTAGTCCTGAAAATGACATATCACAGCCTTCGCGATCCAACAGCGGTCTTGGCAGTGCAAACTTGTTTGGATTTCCCGTACTTGCTGCATTGTCAATTGACGGTCCTCCCGGCTGCGGCAAACCCAACAATCTTGCGGTTTTATCAAAGGCCTCACCTGGGGCATCGTCAATCGTTCCACCCAGCCTGACAAATTCATTTGCATCCTTGACGATCAAAAACTGACAGTGCCCGCCAGAAATCAGCAACATCAAATACGGATAACTGATGGCATCCGTCATCCGAGGTGTAAGGGCATGACCTGCCAAGTGGTTCACGCCGACCAATGGTTTCTGTGCGCCCATGGCCATTGCTTTGGCGAACATGACACCTGACAGCACACCACCGATTAAACCAGGACCTGACGTGACCCCAATTAAATCAATATCGGATAGATCAACGGATGCCTGATTCAACGCTTGCTCTACACATATGTCAAGCATTTCCGTATGCGCCCGCGCTGCGATTTCTGGGACGACGCCGCCAAAGTCTTTGTGTAAGTCTGTCTGTCCAGAAACGATAGATGCAAGAATTTGGGTATCTGATTCAGTTGACACTCTTAAAACGGCGGCTGCGGTGTCATCGCAACTGCTTTCTAGCCCTAAAACCAATAAGTTATCATCAGTCATGTTCTATCCGTTGTGTCTAGTTTAATTGGCAGCTATCATCATCATGTAATTTACTCAACCTTATGCAATGAACCAAGATCGCAAACCTAAAATTATACTAACACGCCCAGAACCTGGGCTGACAAAATTTTCAGGGCAACTGGCACAAAAGATTCCAAGTGCCAGTGTGTATTGCGAGGCCTTACAGTCTATAGATTTTGTTCCTAATCAAGTTAACCTTGAGCGGTATAACGGGTTTGTTTTCACTTCGTCAAACGGTGTTCGCGCGGCAAAGCGTTGGGGTCTACCGCCCCGTACAGGATTTGGTGTTGGACATGTGACAACGCAGCTGGCGCGCTCATATTGTGATCCAGTTCATGATGGTGGATCAGATGTCGAGGCGTTACTAGCGCTTATACTATCAATGAAGCCGGCAGGACCGCTATTGCACATCCGAGGTCAGGCAAGTGTCGGGAATTTGGCGACGCGACTGTCAGAACATGGAATCGAAACACATGATGCAATTGGGTATGAACAGAACCTTTGCGTACCCTCGAATGCGTTGATGCAGCTATTGCAAGGGGGAAAGCCGATGATACTTCCCCTATTTTCGCCGAAAAGTGCCGAGATACTGAAAAAACAGTCTTCAGATCGGGAACATTGGCATGTTATCGCCATGAGCCAAGCTGTAGCAGAGATTTTTGATGCGAAAGACGTCAAGACGTTAGAGACTGCCTCACAGCCGAATGGTGCTGCTATGTTGGGTTGTGTTGTGAACGCGTGGTGGTGTTATGTGAGTTGAGCACTGAACGTATTATTGTTGTTGGAGAATTTGAATGACAGACGAAAAAGATGAAAAAGCTGTTGAGCCAACTGATGATCACAACGATGATATTCAAGATGCCGTTGTTGTTGCAGAAACGACATCCGAAGCTGTGTTAGATGAAGTCGATGATAATGAGACATTACCCGATAATGATCAGCGTAAGAAATCTGGGGTCGTACCACTGATTGCAGCGGGCGTTGTTTGTGCCTTATTGGGCTTTGGTGCCGCGATTTTATCACAACCCTCGAACCCTATTTGGGCTATGCATCCAGATGTGGCGCAATTCCGTGATGATGCTACAGATCAGATAATGGGGATCGACAGCAGGTTAGACGCGTTAGAGGGGTTTGCCTCTGATGTTGGTGAACGTGCAATTGGTGATGTGTTCCAATCAGATATCAAAAAGCTGAATGATGCGTATATTGAGCGATTTTCAAAAATCGCATTACAGCTTGAAAATTTTGATAAACGTCTAAGTGCGCTAGAGAAAAGTACGATTGAATCAGCGATCCCTGATGACTTAGTTGCGCAATATCAGGACGAAGTGAAACGTCTGAAAGACACCTTAGAAGTCCAGCGTGAAAGCCTTCAGCAATTTATGTCGGAAACTGCTGAAACCGCAAACGAAGTGACTCAGCGGGCTAAAGATACCGTTGCACGTGGGATTCTGGCGCAAATCCGCGCGGCGATCGATGCGGGTGGTCCATTTGATAATGCCATAAAAGAATTTGATGAACAGGTCGGCGGGTCGGTTCCGAACCAGCTACGTTCATTGGCAGAAGAGGGCGTTCAAACATATCAGGAATTGCGCGATGGTTTTGCAGATGTCGCGCGATCAGCCTTAAATGCGGCGCGTGATGAATTGAACGAAAGCGAAGGTTTTTCAGGAATTGGAAATTACTTGCGAAAACAATTCCAGGCCAGATCCGTGACACCAAAAATGGGTGATGATGCAGATTCTGTATTGTCGCGCGCTGAACAAGCATTGCGTGAAAATGATTTAACAGGTGCATTGACCGAATTGGAAACATTGCCAGAAGCCGCGCGTGATCAGATGCAACCATGGATCGATCAGGCACGCGAACGTCAAGGCGCACTCGAACAACTAAATATTCTAAGCCAAGAAATAGGAAACTAAATCATGCTGACATCACTATTTAAAATTGTGTTATTCCTCATGATTGTGGTGGCTATTGCTTTTGGCGCCACATATTTGATGGACGGTGAAAATACGATCATCGGCGATTTAATGATTACGTTGGGCGGGGTTGAATATACCCTCAGCGCGATAGAAGCGGTTATTGTTCTAACTCTATTGGTCATATTGATTTGGATAGGGCTAAAGTTGATGTCGCTTCTTGTTGCGACGCTGCGGTTTATCAACGGTGATGATACTGCTATTTCACGTTACTTTAACCGATCTCGTGAACGGCGGGGCTATCGGGCATTGTCCGAAGGCATGATGGCGCTTGCATCAGGTGACGCAGATGCTGCGATGAGCAAGGCGGGTCAAGCTGAACGGTATCTGCAACAACCAACGTTGACGAACTTACTTGCTGCTCAGGCTGCAGAAATGTCCGGAAATACGACCCGTGCAGAACAGATTTACAAAGAACTGATCAAAGATCCTCAAACGCGGTTTGTGGGCGTGCGTGGAATTATGAAACAGCGCCTAGCAACGGGTGATACAGATGTCGCGCTAAAGCTTGCGCAAAAGGCGTTCGAGCTAAAGCCAAAGCATGATGAGGTGCAGGATGTTTTACTACAACTTCAGGCGAAATCACATGATTGGCAGGGTGCGCGTAAAACGCTGGGCGTAAAGCTGAAGCAGGGTAAAATTCCGCGTGACGTTCATAAACGCCGAGAGGCGGTATTGGCGCTGTCCCAAGCTGCTGAAGTCATTGACGAAGAAAACTCGATTGAAAAACGTGAAACTGCAATCGAGGCAAACCGTTTATCCCCGGATCTGGTACCTGCGGCGGCGATGGCGGCACGTGAATACATTGCACAAAGCAAACCGAAACTGGCAGTTCGTGTGATTAAAAAGGCATGGGAAAGTCAACCGCATCCCGATTTGGCAGCGGCCTTTTCGGAAATCGCGCCGAATGAAACACCACAGGAACGCCTAAAGCGTTTTGCTCAACTCTCGAAGCTAAGCCCAATGCATATTGAATCGCGTTTGATGATGGCCGAACTTAACCTCGCGGCCGAAGATTTCCCTGCGGCAAGACGTGCATTAGGCGATATTGTTGAAAATGAACCTGATGCGCGTGCCTTGACGATTATGGCCGCAATTGAACGGGGTGAAGGCAGTTCAGACGAAGTCGTGCGTGGATGGTTAACCAAGGCCCTATCGGCGCCACGTGGGCCGCAGTGGGTCTGCGATAAATGTAATACAATCCATTCTGATTGGGTGCCTGTTTGTTCATCCTGCGATGCGTTAGATACGCTAAGTTGGAAAGAGGCGCCGCAAAATGAAATGCAGTCAAGCACGGGAATTGAAATGCTCCCACTGTTGATGGGAGCAGGTAAAAATGAAACAGATTCCGAAGATCTGATTAAAATAGATGAGCCAGTGATGGATCAAAATCAAAGCTAAGATCCTGACCAACTTCTATTTCTGGTACATCTTGTCCAGCAAACCGGAATGGCGCGCCGTCGTGGGTGCGCAATTCGACAACTGTTTCGGTTCCTAAGCGTTCAACAAGTGAGACGCTGCCCTTTAATTGACCATTTGGATTCAAAACCAAATGTTGTGGACGTACGCCCATGCGTACATTTGCACCATTTGTTTTTTCAGTTGAGACTAAACGCAGACCGCTAACGTCCATCCCTGATCCGTTGAATGTGGCAGTTGACGCGTCAGTCAATTTACCATCAAAGAAATTCATTTTGGGTGATCCAAGGAAGCCTGCAACAAATTCATTGTCTGGGAAATTGAACAGGTCCATCGGTGATCCAACCTGCATGATTTCACCATCTTTTAAAACCACGATCTTGTCCGCTAGTGTCATCGCTTCAACTTGGTCATGAGTCACGTAAATCGTGGTTGCGCCCAGTTGTTTGTGTAGCTTTGCAATTTCAACACGCGTGTCATGGCGCAAGGCTGCGTCCAGATTTGACAGTGGTTCATCAAATAAAAACACATCTGGGTTGCGAACAATTGCGCGTCCGATTGCAACACGCTGACGCTGGCCACCAGATAGCGCAGCAGGACGGCGATCTAGCAGATGTTCCATTTGCAGAATTTTAGCCGCGGCCTCTACACGCTCTTGGATATCTGCCTTGGCAAAGCCCTGCAAGCTGAGCGAGAATGCCATGTTGTGAAACACAGTCATATGCGGGTAAAGCGCATAGGATTGAAACACCATCGCGATGCCGCGTTCAGAGGGTGGCAAATCCATGACCGGCCGATCCGCGATTACGATTTCACCACTTGTAAGAGTTTCTAACCCTGCGATCAGTCGCAAAAGAGTGGATTTCCCGCATCCCGAAGGACCAACGAAAACCACAAACTCACCCTTTTCGATAGACAGATCGACGTCTTGGATCACGCGGGTTTTGCCAAATGTTTTTTCAACATTTCTGAGTTCTACCTGTGCCAAATTAAACCTCCTCAAAGGATGCGGTTAGTGTGTCAAAATTAAAGGTACAGCGCAGGGTTTGCGCAGTGCTGATACGATCAAAGACCAATGTACGATCATCGCCTTTGACAGCACTCATTGTATTGGAATTCATGATCGCGGGCTGATGTTTGCGCCAAGCTAAGAAGTGCGCGAATTGTTGATAGATGGATCCATCTGTTTGGGCCATATCCAATCCTGCACGTTTCAAATGTTTGCTAGATACTGGAAGCCAAGTTGATGCAGCCGTGGAAAATCCGCCGTGTTGATTGGAGTTTTCCCAAACCATTGGTGTGCGACAGGTATCGCGCCCCAAAAATGCAGGTGCGAATTTCACACCCCAGGGGTCTTGCATTTCTTCAACGGGGATATCTGTTACGTCCTCTAAACCCAGTTCTTCGCCTTGATAAACACAACTTGAACCAATCAGGCAGGTTTCCAACTTTAACAGTAACAGTTGCATTGCATCGCTTTGGTCAGCACTAAGACCCAAGGCAGCAAGTTGGCGTGTCGCAGAGCGGGGGACATCATGATTTGAGAAGGCAAAGCATAAACGACCCGATCCATTGAATGTATCAACCGCCTTATTGATGGCATCGCGCAAACCGTCCACACTCAACCCACCCCATGCAAGTAGATCAAAGTTATAGGTCGCATGTAAGCGGCCAGTGTCGGTAAAGGTTTTGCTAACCTCCATGGCGCGACCTTTGTCGCCGTCCACTTCACCCATCAAAAACCTGTCGCCATCATATTCATCCGCAATTTTATGATAGTTTTCACTGAACGTTTGAATTGCAGGTTGGTTTAGCTGCGCAACATCATGAAGTTGGCGGAAAAATGGTTGCTGTTGTTGGGGCAAATCACCAGGTACGAAATCAGGGTTGGGGGTATTGTCCAAGTACGGCGCCTGATCACCATTGATCGTATGAACGGCATCCAAACGGAAGCCATCGACCCCACGATCAAACCAAAACCGTGCAACCTGGTTCAACGCTTCGCGCACCTCTGGATTGGCGTGGTTCAAATTTGGCTGTTCTGACAAAAAATTGTGCAGATAATATTGTTGACGACGGGGTTCCCAACTCCATGCTTGTCCACCAAAGAACGATAGCCAATTATTAGGAACGGTACCGTCAGAATTCGGATCGACCCAATGAAACCAATCTGCTTTTGGGTTGTCACGGGATTGGCGACTTTCTTCAAACCATGGGTGCAAATCCGAACAATGTGCTGGAACAATATCGATCATTAATTTCATGTCTAAATCATGAATTTTAGCGATCATTTCATCAAAGTCAGCAAGCGTTCCATACTCTGGGTTTATGTCGCAGTAATTTGAAATATCATACCCAAAGTCGCGTTGTGGAGACATGAAAAATGGGCTGATCCAAATGGCATCAACACCTAAACCGGCGATATATTCCAAACGGGATGTGATTCCTTTTAGATCCCCAATCCCATCGCCATTCGAATCCTGGTATGAGCGCGGGTAAATTTGATAAATGACGGCGGTTTCCCACCACTTAAGATCGGACATTACTTATCCACCCTTCACGGATCCGGCCAACAGGCCGCGAATGAAATAGCGTTGCATTGATAAAAACACGATGACAGGCACAATCATTGAAATAACTGCTGATGCGTTCAACAGGTGCAGTTGGTCTTTAAATGTTCCTAATTGTTTTTGTAGACGGATGGGGAACACTAAATCCTCGGCATTGTTTGGACCAATATAGAGCGCCACAATCAGATCATTCCAAACCCACAAAAATTGAAAAATGCTGAATGATGCCAAGGCAGGCACAGACAATGGTACAATCAATTTTGTGAAGATTTGCAGATGATTAGCCCCATCAATCCGCGCGCTTTGCAAGAGTTCTTTGGGCAGTCCCACGATGTAGTTGCGCAGCAAATAGATGGCCAAGGGCAATCCAAACGCCGTGTGTGTAATCCAAAGGCCCGCAAACGATTTTGAGGCGACCTGACATGTATCTGTCACCTCACAATCGGTTAGCCACTGATTCAATTGTGTCGCCCATGATGCAATGCCACTGAACCCTTGTAGCACTGGAAGAAAGGCAAGTTGCGTCGGTACAACCATTAACGAAACAACGATCACAAATAACCAATCGCGCCCCGGGAATGACATCCACGCAAAGGCATAGGCCGCAAATGCAGCGATCGTAATTGGAATGATCGTTGCTGGTATCGTAACGATAAAGGATGAGATGAGCGCATTTGGCACGTTTTTGTTGTCAAACAAAACTTCTATGTAGGCATCTGAACCGAACACAGGATCCTGATCGATAAACGCATCCAATTTCTTGGGCTTAGGCGCGGTTTCTTCCGGGAAAGTCCACGTGAAATCCCCGTTCTTCTGAAATACGAAATCTCCACCACGGACATCCATGATTTCACCAGCAGGAACCAGTTTTCGGATTAGTATAGTTTTGTCGGGGTTTTCGGGATCAGGGATGCGTCCTTTGACTAGGATTGAGTTTACATCGCCTGTTACAGGAAAGCTGGAGTCTTCTTTGTTCAGACGTTCAAAAATGTTCCCTGTCATCACGGTTAGTTTTTCAGCCTTACCCTTTTCGTGGGTGCTGAAACGGTGGCCCAATTCGGTGGGTGTGAACGCTGTCCAAAAACCTGACGTTTTTGAGGCAGTTTCTGAGCGCAGTGATGTTGTGACCAGCGCAACAAATGGGACAACCCAGATGAATACAATCAGTGCCAACACAACATGTCTAAGTGATCGTGCAACCATCTAAACTATCCCTTAATGACCTAGTTCTTTTTGTTCGCGGCGAATGCGCCACGCATTGAAAACCATGTTTGGAACAACTGTCAGCATCAGCATCACAGCAATTGATGCAAATAGGTTGTCCACATTATCACCGCCGATGGACCAGTTGTTACGCGCGTTTTCCATCATCGTTGCTAACAACAGTTTGTCGTCGTCATTCGCGGACAGGGCATAGGGAATGTCGAACACCTTAAGCACCAGAATGACAAGCGTTGTCCAAACGACCAAGACCGTTGAATAAATTTGTGGCAGCTTCACGCGGAAGAATAACTGGAACGGATTTGCACCATCTATTGTAGCAGCCTCAATTGTGTCCTGAGGTACGCCACGCAGTGCTGCAGAAAAAATAACCATGGCAAATCCGGTCTGTACCCAAACCAAAATCCACATTAGGAAAAAGTTACCCCAAAATTTCAAATTATATAGAGGTTCGTTATATTCAGCGGTGTGTCCCAGTAATGCTTTCATCAACCCAATTTGGTAAGAGGGG
>CAXABH010000024.1:0-11484 GCA_963966925.1 uncultured Rhodobacterales bacterium | reverse complement strand
CAACATCGTTGGATAGGTGGCGTCCTGTTTGCGGGGTTGGCATGCCGCGCCAACGATCAATGATATCTTTTTCTTTGGCTTGTGTATTATGCACACGGGCAAAAGTGCGGATATTTTCACCAAAAACACGCGCCAATTCACGGGTGGCCATTTCACGTTTGCTGCGATCGTGTTCTGTTAGCAAATTTAATGTGGCTTCGATATTTAAGTCTTCGCCTTCGATATGAAAAGTCAGGCCCGCAATCGTTTCATCGAACAGTTTTTCCCATGCATCGCCAACAGCCCCCAAATCATGCAGGAACTTTTCCAATTCATCAGATAGTTGATAGGGTTCTAACGCGCGAATGCGGCGAATGGCAGGGCGATAGCGTGCCAGATCGGGGTTCGCCTTAAACAATGTGGTTAGTGCCTCTTCTGACAGGCGGTTCAATTCCAATGTGAAGAACACCAGTGGCGTTGTGAATACGGTGATTTTTTCCTGCGCATCGGATAAAAATTTGGTCCGCTCTCCATCCGTTGATAGTTGGTAATAACGTAATCCTGCGAATGACATGATCCGTCCTGCGATTGACGAAATTTTTTCATTGCGCTGAATGCAGATTAGCATGTCATCGGCTGTTAGTTCCGCCAATTTGCCTTCGTAATCGGCAGCAAATGCCGCACATTCGGTTTCCAACCATGCCATATCTTGGTCGATCTTGGGATCGTCTGTCCCCTGATACAAATCGTTCAGGTCCCATTCAGGCAAATTGCCAAGGTTGTCCGCACCACCAGAAACAGATGCATCAAAAACGGGGGATGGAAAATTAAGCATAATTAGCCTCATTGATCAGAATATTGCCAAGGTAGGGTGCGAACCAAATAGGTGCAAGGGGCGTTTATTGCGCAGCGATCAATACGTCGTCACAGATTACATCATCACGGAAAAACGCGTCGATATCACGGACCAGTTTTTCAATCAGGTCGCGTCTCTCCATCAAAACTTCATGCCGCCCGTTTTGAATGTTCAACAAAATACCATTGTCCCATTTGTTCATGTGGTCGTAAATATTTTGGGGCCTAACGATCGCTTCTTCGGTGCCAAGTAACGTCATTGCGGGAATGTTCGGGGGCGTTTTGGACATCAGATCATTAATTTCAACGATGGCTCCGCTGACCCATGAAAAACTGGGCCCACCAAGGCGTAGTTCCTGATCTTCCTTAACCTGCTTTACCATGTAATGCCAATGATCAGGATCATTTGTCAGACGGTTTCCGTCAAATTCACCCGTTAGCAGATAGCAGTCTCCATTGGTTGATGGAACATATGATTTGGCAAATCCCAAACCCATGCCAATTTTTGCAATCGCACTGGCAAACGGGTTGATAAATGGGCCAAACTCAATGCCCCACATAGGGGCACTAAAGGTGACGTGGTCAAATTCATCCCCACGGCGATATAACGCGCGCAGGCCAATGCATCCGCCCATCGAATGACCCAGCATATTCCAAGGTTTGGGCAAATCGACAGACTGTGCATAGGCAATCAGTGCATCAATGTCCTGTTGATATTGAGCAAAGTGATCCACATATCCTTGCATCGGATCGTGGGCGGGACGGTCAGAATATCCCTGACCGCGCCAATCAATTGCCACGACATTCCAGCCATATTCAATCAGCAATTTGGCAATGCGACCATATTTTTCGATGTATTCCGTGCGCCCCTGAAAAACGAATACAGTTCCATGTGGGGCTTGATGTTTCCAATTGCACACGCGCAATTTCGTGCCATCATCTGCCTGAATCCAGTGGCATGACCACTGTGCTGGCCCATCAGCCAGATCATCCCGATATGGCGCGTCTGCATAGGGCATCAGCTTAGAACGCTTCCCAACCGCATGGCTAGGCCCATGTCACCATCAAGTTTCAGGCGCCCTGTCATGAACGCAGATGTCGCATCCAAATTACCGGTCAAAATATCCTGAAACGTATCTGCGCTGGCACTTAGTGTGACATCCGCTGCATCGTCGCCTGCGCGCGCGCCAGTTTCGTCAATCAAGATAGCACCTTCGTCTTCGATTTCGAACTTTGCTACGCCGTCAAAACCATTTCCGTCCAGCTTATCGTTCAGCGCCTTTACCGCCGCTGTGACTACATCGCTCATAATTTATCCTCATTAAATGTGCTGGAAATTCCCCAGCTGGTCCCTAATATTGTGTTATGGCGAACAGATATTCCAAATTCAAATATGCCCTGACGGCAACATTAATAGCAGTTTCGCTGTGCGCATCCAATTTTTCAGTAGCTGACACAAACTCTAACACACTTGGTGAATTATATCAAAAGCTATCGAACGCGACACAATCTGATTCCGTTCTGTTAGAGAAAGAAATCCGCTTTTTGTGGCAGCAATCTGGATCAAATGTTGTGGATTTAATCCTGGAACGTGCGCAAAATGCCCAAAATCGTCTAGAACATGGATTGGCTGCTGAACATTTTACGGCAGTGATTGAATTGGCCCCTGATTTTTCGCCGGCTTGGACGGGACGGGCCAGTGCGTATCTGGCATTGGAATTGTTTGGTCCTGCTTTGCATGATTTGGAACAGGCGTTGCGAATCGATCCTCAAAATTTTGAAGCGCTGACAGGCTTGGGCGTGATCTTAGAACAGTTGGATGCGCCCGAATTGGCCCTGCGCGCGTATGACGAAGTTCTGGCTATACATCCGCACCTTGAACAGGTAATTAGTGCGCGCACTCGGGTTGCGAAAGCAGTCTCTGGGCTACCACTTTAGTTCGGGGCAAAGACATGGACGCGCGCATCGTTGCGGTTTTGGGGCCGACCAACACTGGGAAAACCCACTACGCAATTGAACGAATGCTGGCGCATCGTTCTGGTGTGTTCGGGCTTCCGCTGCGTTTACTGGCCCGCGAAGTGTACGACAAAATCGTCGCCATCCGCGGAGCCTCGGTTGTGGCGTTGGTCACAGGGGAAGAACGTATTATCCCGCCGCGTGCCGTGTATTGGGTTTGCACCGTTGAAGCGATGCCTGACAATATGGCTGTTGATTGTGCCGTTGTTGATGAAATCCAGCTGTGTGCAGATCCCGAGCGTGGTCATGTTTTCACAAACAGGCTGCTGCGCATTCGCGGCACCAAAGAAACTTTGTTCCTGGGCGCAGATACAATGCGGGGGCCGATTACCGAATTGGTACCCAACATTCAAATCATGCGCCGTGAACGGATGAGCCAACTGACCTATGCGGGATCTAAAAAAATATCCCGCATGCCACCGCGCAGCGCAATCGTGGGGTTTTCGGTGGACAGTGTTTATGCGATTGCGGAATTGATCCGCCGACAAAAAGGCGGTGCGGCAGTGGTGATGGGGGCGCTTAGTCCGCGCACCCGAAATGCGCAGGTTGAACTCTATCAAAATGGGGATGTTGATTACCTGGTTGCGACAGATGCGATTGGTATGGGGCTGAACCTTGATGTGAATCACATCGCATTTTCCGCGCTTAGTAAATTTGACGGTCGCCGTATGCGGCCGCTGGCCCCAAATGAGTTGGCCCAAATTGCGGGACGTGCGGGGCGCGGTATGCGTGATGGCACATTTGGCGTAACGGGCGAGGCATCCCCGCTGGATGATGGGGTAGCAAATGCGATTACGGAACACCGCTTTACGCCATTGAAAAAGCTTCTGTGGCGCAATGCGGATCTAAAATTAGGGACAATTGAGGCACTTATTGATTCGCTTGAAGTTGCGCCAAAACAAGAAAACTTGGTCAAAGCGCGCGAAGCGGATGATTTAATGGTTCTGAAAACACTGTCGCAGAACGCAGAAATTACAACACGTGCCCAAAACGGACCAGGGGTTTCTTTGCTGTGGGATGTGTGCCGCATCCCAGATTTTCGCAGTATCTCGCATGCGGAACATGCATCCCTACTGGATGTGATTTTCCGTTATTTATTTGACCTTGGGCGTATTCCTGATGATTGGTTTGCGCGCCAAATTAAACGTGTTGATCGGACAGAGGGTGATATTGATGCGCTCTCAAAACGACTGTCATTCGTGCGCACGTGGACTTATGTCGCACAACGTTCAGGGTGGCTTGATGATGAAAACCATTGGCGTGCGGCGACGCGCGCGATAGAAGACAGGCTATCAGACGCTCTTCATGAACGTCTGACACAACGATTTGTGGATCGGCGGACATCTGTGTTGTTGCGCCGGCTCAAGCAGAAGGAGGCCCTTTTGGCCGATGTAAACGATAATGGTGAGGTGAGCGTCGAAGGTGAATTCGTCGGTCGTCTAGAAGGTTTCCAGTTCCGTCAAGATCAACAAGCGGCAGGACAGGACGCCAAAACTTTAAAATCAGCAGCAATGCAGGCATTGGTCCCGCATTTCCATTTGCGCGCTGATAAATTTTATAATGCTCCAGATACAGAAATTGATTTCACTGATCAGGGTGGATTGATGTGGGGGGAACATGCGGTTGGCAAATTGCTGGCCGGTGATGACCCACTGCGCCCGCGCGTTAGCGTATTCGTTGACGAAGAGGCAGGCGTGGATGTCACTGAAAAGGTGCAGCGCCGTCTTCAACATTTCATTGATCGCAAAATTAATGCTTTGTTTGAACCACTTTTGACAGTGAAAAACGACGAAGAGCTTACTGGTTTAGCCCGTGGTTTTGCGTTCCAGCTGGTCGAAGCAATGGGGATCCTAAATCGCAACGATGTTGCCGAAGACGTCAAGTCATTGGACCAAGACGCACGGTCGAGTTTGCGAAAACATGGTATACGCTTTGGGCAGTTTACCATTTTTATGCCCCTGCTTTTGAAACCTGCACCGACACGTCTGCGTTTGTTGTTGTGGAGTTTGCATGCGGGATTGGATGTGTTCCCAGAAGCACCACCGCCCGGTTTGGTCACTGTCCCAGTTGATACCACCGCACCCGCGGGCGTTGATCGTTTGTCTGGTTATCGCAATGCAGGTGAACGTGCGATCCGCATTGATATGCTAGAGAGATTGGCAGATTTGCTGCGGGTTCAAGACAGTCGTGGTGGATTTGAAGCAACCGCCGATATGTTATCCATCACTGGCATGACACTTGAGCAGTTTGCAAACCTTATGGAAGGTTTGGGATATGTCGCGGCCCGTGCAGAGCGTGAAAAACAACGCGCTACTCCAGCCGCCGACGCGTCAGGTGATGCTCCAGATGCACCAAACGCCGAGGCTGTGACAGAAGAAGCCACCGATGCACCAGCACAAGACGCCACTGAGGCAGCGACAGCTGACGGTGAAGGCGCAACCGAGGCGGCTGCACCAGAAATCGAAGTGTTCTACACCTTTACATGGGGGCGCAAACCAAAGCCGCGCCATAATGGTGGGAAACGTCAAAACACTGATCAACCGCGCAAAAAGCAGGGTGGCAAACCAAAGGGCAAGCCAAACCGGGGCGATCAGGGCAAGGCCCGTTCTTTTGAGGCAAAGCCGAAGAAAGAAAAACAAATTGATCCTGACAATCCATTCGCCGCAGCGCTGATGGGTTTGAAAAAGTAAGGGCCAGTTTCATGTCAGAGCCTAAAATCCGCTTGGACAAATGGCTCTGGCATGCACGTTTTTTCAAAACGCGTACACTTGCGGCCAAAGTGGTGTCAGGTGGACATGTGCGTGTTAATTCGAGCAAAGTGTCAAAGCCCTCAGCCGCTGTTGTGGCAGATACGGTTTTGACCTTTCCGCAGGGCAATCACATCCGCGTCATTAAAATCGTCGCACTGGGAACACGCCGGGGTCCAGCCAGCGAAGCGCAAACATTATACGAAGATCTAAGCCCGCCTGAGGAAAATATCCCAAAAGAGCAAACCCAAAGAGGAGGGGCGCGTCCCACCAAAAAGGATCGGCGCAGTCTTGATCTTATCCGCGCGCGAACCCTTGATTGATTTGCCGCGCTGCTTTAGCAAGCAATGTGAGAAAGAAGTAGGATGATAGCCAATGACATACATCGTCAACGAAAATTGCATTGCATGTAAATATACCGACTGTGTTGAGGTATGCCCCGTAGATTGTTTCTATGAGGGGGAAAATATGTTGGTGATCCATCCAGACGAATGCATCGATTGTGGTGTTTGTGAACCTGAATGTCCCGCAGACGCAATTCGCCCAGACACAGAGCCAGACGCTGAAAAATGGGTGGAATTTAACCGCAAATATGCGGAACAGTGGCCTGTGATCATCACCAAAAAAGACCCCCTTCCCGAAGCGGATGAACGTGATGGCGAAGAAGGCAAGCTTGATAAATTCTTCTCAGAAGCGCCTGGCGAAGGCGGCTAGACGGTTGGTGATTCTTGGAAGGGTGGGAATCACTGAATTTTTGTGGTATACTTTGCGCACAAATGAAAAATCGTCTCGACATGGATACGGTGGGCTGGACCGTATCTAACTAAAATCAGCAAAAACCTAGCTTGGACATCCCTTGGGATGAACCTAGGTTTTTTTCGTCTGAACATCAGATGTAAAAGGGGATAATGGAATGACTAAAAGCAAGAAATCTGAATTTCGTCCGAACGAATATGTGGTCTATCCGGCCCATGGCGTTGGACAAATTGTTTCCATCGAAGAACAAGAGATTGCTGGAATCTCGATGGAATTGTTTGTGGTTTCTTTTGAAAAAGATAAAATGACGTTACGGGTGCCAACAGCAAAGGCAACGGAAATCGGTATGCGTTCGCTGAGTTCGCCAGATGTGATTGAACAGGCGATGAAAACCCTAAGAGGTAAGGCCAAAGTGAAACGTGCCATGTGGTCACGTCGTGCGCAGGAATATGAACAAAAAATCAATTCAGGTGATTTGATCGCAATCGCAGAAGTGGTGCGTGACCTGCATCGCAATGATACAGACCGCGAGCAAAGCTATTCAGAGCGTCAGCTATATGAAGCCGCGCTTGAGCGTTTGACACGCGAAATGGCGGCTGTGGCGGATGGTGATGAAAGCGCAGCAGCGAAGCGTGTAGACGAAGTTTTGATTTCACGCGCTGCCTGATCATTGACAATCTATGCTTAGAAAGGTCCGCGGTAACGCGGGCTTTTTTTATGTCAAAAACTGTAGGGCGGCTAGCAAGGTGAATGTTTCACCCAACATTTGCGTGGCGCCTAATGTATCGCCTGTGTGTCCTGCGATCTTCCATCTGGCTAATGCAGTCGCCGCAACAGCGATCCCTGCGGCGCAACCAATGACCCAAAGGCCCGAAAAACCCATCATGAACAATGCGATAATGCCCCCCAATACCAACGCCCCGAACGCAGCATTCTGATTGGACATGGCCGTTTGATGTGAGAGACCCGACCCGCGTGCATTGGGAATGCGTGCCATAATTAGGGGTAGGGGCGCACGCGACAACACTGCGGCCGATAGCAAGGCAATAAATGCAGTTTCGGCCTGCATTAATTCGGCAATAATGTGCCATTGTAACCCTATGATCAGGATCAATGCAATTACGCCATAGGCGCCGATATGGCTATCCTTCATGATGTCTAGGCGGCGTTCAATCGTCCAGCCGCCCCAAAACCCGTCCGCGCAGTCGGCTAAACCATCGGCGTGCATGGCGCCTGTGATGATCAGGGATGTCATCACGACGAACCCGGCACTGATATAAGGTCCGAACCCCAGAATGAGACATAATATGCCCATAAATGCGCTAGCGGTGCCAACAACAACACCAACCAACGGAAACGCCCAGCCCGCCGCGCCACGATGATCATAGGCACGTTCATCCAATTGAACAGGCAAACGAGTCAGCAGGCTGATGCAAATAAAAATATCGCGAAGGATAGGGGAATGAATGATTGCATGCATGTCGTCTTTGGTCTCCATCGCGTCAGTTTGGGGCTTGAGCTTTCAGGGTGCGCAGGCAATAAGCCATCACCATCTAATCCAAGGGGTATCCAATGACTGACCGTTTTTCATCGCTCGCCGAGTTTGTAACCCTAGTTAAAGAACTGCCAGCGGCGGATCAAGAGGCGGCATCTGGTGCAGCTGATCGAAATGCGCAACTTACGAAACCTGCGGGTTCTTTGGGTAAACTTGAAGAGATCGCCCTTTGGTATGCGGCATGGCGCGGACATGCGCGACCAGCGATTGAGGCGCCGCAGGTTGTGATTTTTGCGGGCAATCATGGGGTCTGCGCGCAGGGTGTTTCGGCATTTCCATCCGAAGTCACCCAGCAGATGGTATATAATTTTCAGGCAGGCGGTGCCGCAATCAACCAACTGTCCAAGTGTTTTGGTGCAAAGTTAGACGTGATTGCATTGGATTTAGAGAACCCGACCGCTGATTTCACGGCCGGCCCTGCAATGAGCGAAGAAGAATTGATTGCGGCCCTTCACACGGGTTGGGATGCGGTTGATGTAAATGCCGATATTTTGATCACAGGCGAAATGGGCATTGGTAACACAACTGCTGCAGCCGCGATCGCGGCGGCATTGTTTGGCGGATCAGCCGAAGATTGGGTTGGACGTGGCACTGGCGTTGATGACGAGGGGCTTGCGCGCAAGGCCTCTGCGGTGTCACGCGGACTTGCCGCCAATCCAGAGGCGACATCGGGAATCGAGGCGCTGAGGTGTCTGGGGGGGCGTGAATTGGCCGCCATGGCAGGGGCAGTGGTGCGGGCGCGTACGTTGAACATTCCAGTGATTATGGATGGTTTTATCTGCACAGCCGCGTGTGCGACATTACATGCCATCGATGCTGCTGCGTTGGATCATGTGATTGCTGGCCACGCAAGCGCGGAGCAAGCGCACCAACGTATGTTGGACCACCTAAATAAGGATGCAATCATTCAAATGAATATGCGCCTTGGCGAGGGATCAGGTGCCGCCACGGCGCTGGGTATTGTTAAGGCAGCTGTGGTGTGCCACTCGGGTATGGCCACCTTTGCTGAGGCGGGTGTTGCAGGGGGTTAACCCTGTGCTGTCGTATCCTGACCATTTGTTTCATCGTCGGTAGGGCCGTCACCCGCACGGATAGTCAGCATCGTTGCTTCCAGCTCTTGCTCCAATTCTTTGGCGCGCGCGACGTAGGCTTCATTTTCATGAACGGGTGTATCTGGGTCCCATAACGGGGCCAATTGGCGCATTGCATGCCTGTCATGTTTGTAGAATGCCTTTTCTGCGTCATGCGCTTCGTGTGCGCTTAGCCCAATATTTTCCAAAACATAACGGCCCGCGCGCAGTGAACTGTCAAACATTTCGCGCACAATGTCATTGGCACCTGCGCGGAACAAACGGTACACATGAACGCGATCGTGCGCACGGGCGATGATGTGCAGATCAGGCCGTTCGCTGCGCGCATATTGAATAAGTTTTTCACAGGCTGCTTTATCATCAATGGCAACAACCAAAACACGTGCTTTTTGCAAACCCGCTGCGTGTAAAATTTCGGGTCGTGTTGGATCACCAAAGAACCCCTTGAACCCGAACCTGCGCATCAACTGTATCATCCCAAGATCATTATCCAAAACCACTGTTTCGTATCCTGAATTGCGCACCAAACGATTTACAATCTGTCCAAAGCGCCCGATGCCGGCGATAATCACCGGTCCACCTGCATGCACTTCATCCTCTTGTTCATTTGTAACTGTTACGTTGATGCGCCGACTTAGAACATCATAGGCAATGAAAAATGCCGGCGTGATTAACATTGAAAGTGCAACAATCAACAAAAGTTGATCACTAAGTGCAGGGGGCAAAACGTGTTGCTGCACGCTAAAGCCGATCAAAACAAATCCGAACTCACCAGCCTGTGCTAAGGACAACGTGAACAGCATGCGTGAACGTCCCGACATATGGAACAGCACAGCGATCGCAAATAAAATAGCCCCTTTAATCGCAATGACACCTAGGGTCATTAGCAGAATGTTAGCCGGATTTCCGAACAAAACGCCAAAGTTGATACCCGCCCCGACAGTAATGAAAAACAGACCTAACAACAGCCCCTTGAACGGTTCAATTGCGCTTTCCAGCTCGTGGCGAAATTCCGAATTTGCCAAAACAACACCCGCTAGGAATGTGCCCAAAGCAGGCGAGAGGCCCAAGATTGTCATCAGGTATCCAATGCCCACAACAATCAAAAGTGCAATCGCCGTATACATTTCACGAAGCCGCGCGGCGTGAATAAAGCGAAACACGAACGGAATCAAAAAGATACCCGCTAAAATAATGCCCGCGATCACACCCACAGTTACGAGCGTTACGGCCCACCCAGTAAGACCCTCAAGCAAATTGGGTGCAGCATGCGCCGTCTGATGTATTCCGTGATCATTTGATGCCTTAGGCGTGTGATCCGCATATGGCAGTGCCAAAAGAGGAACCATTGCCAACATTGGAATCACGGCAATGTCTTGCGTTAGCAAAACCGAAAAACTTGAGCGCCCACCGGGTGTCTGCATCAATCCTTTTTCGTTTAGGGTTTGTAGAACAATCGCGGTTGAGGACAGGGATAGGATCATCCCAACGGCCAATGCAGATTGCCACGCCAGCCCAAAGGCAAAAGCAACCCCACCAATCACCGCAATTGTGCATGTGATTTGCAATCCACCTAAACCCAACAGTTTGTGGCGCATGTCCCACAGCGCGCGTGGTTCAAGTTCAAGCCCGATCACGAATAGCATCATAACGACCCCGAATTCGGCAAAATGCTGAAGATCGGCGGTTTCAGATCCAACAAGCCCCAAAACAGGGCCAATTATGATGCCCGCCGCCAAATACCCCAAAACAGACCCCAGGCCCATCCGCGATGCAATGGGCACCGCGATAACCGCAGCCGATAAATAGATCACCGCTTGTGATAGAAAACCTTCCATATTTCACCCGTTAAATTGGCAGGGCAGAATCCGCCTTGCACTGATCCATCACAATTTGGCTTTGCACCCGTGACACACAGGGTGATTTCAACAAAACCTCATGTATAAGCCGGTTGAGTTCGCGCAGGTCCAAACAATACACGCGAAGTAGACCGCAACCTGACATGATGGCAGCTTCAGATGCAATTATGCCAGCACCGCCATAACCAGTATCACCACCAGCTATCAAAAGATGGCCGAAGCTTCCTTTATGAGTGTCTAAAATACCTTGATCCAAGGAAACATCTAAATTCTTAAGGCAAAAATCTTGCATAATTAATTTTTGAAACTAACTAATCTATCAAGTGAGAAAGAGCCAACCCAAACAGAATCTCCATCAGGCAGTGCCACTGTAGGAAATGCAGCCTTATTTTCATTAAAAGTGTAAATATTTATTGGCATAAGATCTTTGGTGCTAAGTTCAATAACCTTAAATGGCAGTGAGCAGATCATATGATCTTTTTCGATACCCTTTAAAGTATATCCATCACATTTAGCTATAACATCAAATGTTTCATGATTTAAGCTTGTCACCCAAATTGAACTTTCATCAATAACTAAATTATCTGGACCATTGATACCAAAACTAAAAACTTCTTCTTTTTTGG
>CAXABH010000023.1:0-11510 GCA_963966925.1 uncultured Rhodobacterales bacterium | reverse complement strand
GGTTGCGCCTAATAAAATTGCGCTGTAAGGAGGTTTTGCGCAACAAAGGACGCCAACTATGACGAAATCTAAAATAACACGCGAAGAAGCCTTAAATTTCCACCTAGAGCCAACACCAGGTAAATGGGAAGTCAGCGCAACTGTCCCAATGACCACTCAGCGGGATTTGTCACTGGCGTATTCCCCAGGCGTTGCTGTTCCATGTGAGGAAATCGCAGAAAACCCCGAATTGGTTTACGATTATACGAATAAGGGCAATTTGGTCGCGGTTATTTCAAATGGTACGGCCGTTTTGGGCTTGGGGAATTTGGGTGCGCTGGGCAGTAAGCCCGTGATGGAGGGGAAATCCGTCCTGTTCAAACGCTTTGCTGATGTGAATTCAATCGATATCGAAGTGGATACAGAGGACCCAGATGAATTTTGTAAGGCGATTAAACTGATTGGGCCAACATTTGGCGGCATTAATTTAGAAGATATCAAGGCGCCAGAGTGTTTTATTATCGAACAGCGCCTGAAAGAGGAAATGGACATCCCTGTTTTCCACGATGATCAGCATGGAACGGCTGTTATTTGTGCAGCAGGTTTGATCAACGCCTTACATATTTCTGGGAAAAAGATTGAGGATGTGAAAATCGTTCTTAACGGTGCGGGTGCTGCGGGGATCGCCTGTATTGAACTGTTGAAATCTATGGGCGCGCGTCATGAAAATTGTATTGTTTGTGACACAAAAGGCGTGATTTATCAGGGCCGTACAACAGGTATGAACCAATGGAAATCTGGCCACGCTGTGAAAACTGATTTGCGCACACTAGAACAGGCAATGGTGAACGCTGATGTGTTTTTGGGTGTGTCGGTCAAGGGTGCAGTTACGCAGGATATGGTAAAATCCATGGCTGATAACCCTGTGATCTTTGCAATGGCAAACCCAGATCCCGAAATTACTCCGGAAGAGGCACATGACGTGCGCCCAGATGCTATTGTCGCAACGGGGCGTAGTGATTATCCAAATCAGGTGAATAATGTTTTGGGGTTCCCTTATTTGTTCCGCGGCGCGTTGGATATTCACGCCCGCGCTATTAATGATCCGATGAAAATTGCTTGTGCACAGGCACTGGCTGAACTGGCCCGCGAGGATGTTCCAGATGAAGTCGCGGTGGCCTATGGCCGCAAACTGACCTTTGGGCGTGACTATATCATACCCACACCGTTCGATCCGCGTTTGATCCATCGTATCCCGCCCGCAGTTGCGCGGGCAGGGATGGAAACAGGTGCTGCACGCCGACCCATTGTTGATATGGACGGGTATGAGGTGTCTTTGCAGTCGCGCATGGATCCAACGGCCAGCATCCTGCGTGGTTTGAATTCCCGTGCGCGTGCCGCACAGGCCCGCATGATTTTCGCAGAAGGGGATGATCCGCGTGTGTTACGTGCCGCCGTTGAATATCAACGTCAGGGAATGGGCAAGGCATTGGTTGTTGGACGATCTGCGGATGTTAAGGCCAAGCTTGAGGCCGCGGGGCTGGGCGATGCTGTGCGCGAACTTGAAGTTGTGAATGCCGCTAATACCCAGCATTTAGAGACGTACAAAGAGTTTTTGTACAAACGTTTGCAGCGCAAGGGGTTTGATCGCGCAGATGTTCACCGTCTTGCAGCGCGGGATCGTCATGTATTTTCCGCACTCATGTTGGCGCATGGTCATGGCGATGGTTTGGTCACGGGGGCAACGCGCAAATCTGCACATGTTTTAAATCTGATCAATCACGTATTTGATGCAGGTGCCGATCACGGTGCGGTTGGTGTAACTGCGTTGTTGCACAAGGGTCGGATTGTTTTGATGGCCGATACATTGGTACATGAATGGCCGGACGAAGAAGATTTGGCAAATATCGCCGAACGTGCCGCGGGTGTGGCACGTCACTTGGGCCTTGAACCGCGTGTGGCGTTTGTCAGCTTTTCAACCTTTGGATACCCAGTTTCAGAGCGTGCGGAAAAAATGCACATCGCCCCCCGAGTATTGGACAAACGTGGTGTCGATTTCGAATACGAAGGCGAAATGACAGTTGATGTCGCGCTAAACGCCCAGGCGCAGGCGCAATACCCGTTTTCACGCCTTACAGGACCCGCAAATATTTTGGTCGTTCCCGCCCGCCATTCGGCAAGTATATCGGTGAAACTGATGCAGGAAATGGCAGGTGCCACTGTGATTGGTCCGATCCTATCAGGTGTCGATAAGTCCATCCAAATTTGCCCGTCTGTTGCCACATCAACAGATATTTTGAACATGGCGGTTTTGGCGGCGTGTAAAGTCGGCTAACCTTATCCTATGGCAATTTATAATCTTGGTTCGATAAATATCGACAATTTCTATCAGGTGGCACACATTCCAACGCCTGGGGAAACCATTGCGGCGGGACATATGTCTGTGGGTCTGGGGGGGAAGGGCGCGAATATGTCCGTTGCCGCCGCCCGTGGTGCGGCGCGCGTTGTGCATATTGGTGCCATCGGGGCCGAAGGCACATGGACGCGCGATCGGCTGATGGAATACGGGGTTGATACGCGGTTCATCATAGATGGAACGCGCACTGGGCACGCGATTATTTGTGTGGCAGAGGATGGCGAAAACGCCATAACACTGTTCACGGGGGCCAATCATGAAATCACATCTGATCTGATCGGTTCCAGTCTGTCAGAGGCGCAGACAGGTGATATATTCGTGACGCAAAACGAAACAAATGCGCAGGCGCAGGCCTGTGAAATGGCAAAACGGTTGGGGTTGCGCGTAGCCTATGCCGCGGCCCCGTTTGATGCGGGGGCGGTTCAGGCGGTTCTGCCACATATTGATATGCTGATCATGAATCAGGTTGAAGCGGATCAATTAACAAATGCGCTGGGCCTGCGCCCCGATCAGATGGACGTGCAGGATGTGATCATAACACTGGGTGCTGATGGATGCCGTTGGTTCGATAATCAGATGGGCAGGGTTCATGAACATGCCGCCATCCCAGCAGATGTTGTTGATACCACGGGCGCTGGGGATACATTTACGGGTTATATTTTGGCCGGTTTGGATCGTGGAATGCCGATGGAGCAGGCAATCCGCCTAGCATCACAGGCCGCGTCCATCATGGTTTCGCGTCAGGGTACTGCGGACGTTATTCCAGATCTAAAGGATATTCAGGACAAGTTTGGAAACGTTTAATCCTGGGAAAAGTTTTGCAAAACCTAATGATCTACGCCAATCCTAACAAAGGCTGGGTATATATTGAAAGGGGCCCGCAGGCCCCCCAATTGTGTCTGGTTTAGCTGCGAACCAACTTTTCATAACTTTCGGAAATATCGCGGGTTAGTGCGCCAACCTCGAAATTATAATCGCCTATTTGGCCAACGGGCGTCACCTCTGCCGCTGTTCCTGTTAGCCAGCACTGTTCAAAGCTTTCCAGCTCTTCTGGCATGATGTGGCGTTCGTTCACCTTGATGCCCTTTTGTTTCAGCATATCGATCACGGTTTGACGTGTGATCCCATTTAGGAATGCATCAGGTGTTGGTGTGTGAACCTCTCCATCTTTTACGAAAAAGATATTCGCGCCTGTCGCTTCGGCAACATATCCGCGATAGTCGAACATCATTGCGTCCGAACACCCTTTGTCTTCGGCGGCATGCTTGGACATGGTTGCGATCATATATAGGCCTGCTGCCTTGGCTTGTGATGGGGCGGTTGCTGGGTCTGGACGGCGCCATTTTGCGATATCCAATTTCGCGCCCTTCATTTTGGCATCGCCATAATAATTGCCCCACGCCCAAACGGCGACAGCCATGCGCACGGGGTTCCCACGAGAGGCGACACCCATATCATTGCCCGCACCGCGCCATGCAACTGCGCGCACATAAGCATCCTGCAGTCCATTCGCATCAAGCGCGGCTTGTTTCGCGGCCTCGATCTCATCAACGGTATAAGGAATTTCGAAATCAATCAGTTGACCAGATTTGATTAGTCGTTCTGAATGCTCGCGGCTTTTAAAGATTTTACCTTCGTAGCAGCGCTCGCCCTCAAAGACAGAGCTGGCATAGTGCATCGCATGCGTCAGGATGTGCACCTGTGCATCGCGCCACTCAACCAATTGACCATCAAGCCAAATTTTGCCATCGCGATCTTCATAACTGCCAGCCATCGTTATATCCTCTTGCTGTGTTTTGTGGTCAATCTTTCGTAATCTTTCACAAACTATGTCCGTTTCGGTCATATTATTGCGCAGAAACTGTGAATCGGTAACAGTTCGGACTTGGAATGTCAACAACACTGACATAAAATGAAGTCATATAAAAAGGATGCTTGGTATGGCGACCTCTAATCGTTCCATGGGCGAAGCCCTGCTATTTTTAACTGATGAACAACTGCGTCAGGGGATAGAAGCGATGTTTTTCGCCTATCGCGGGTTCACCGCTGATCCAGATCGTATTTTGGATAAATATGGCTACGGTCGCGCCCACCACCGCGCGATTCACTTTATCAATTGTGTGCCTGGAACGACGGTGAATAATTTATTGCATATCTTAGGTGTCACCAAACAATCCCTGAACCGTGTTTTGCGATCCCTGATCGACGATGGATTGGTGGAAGTGCACGTTGGTCACAAGGACCGTCGTGAACGGCATTTATATCTGACAGAAACGGGGCAATCGTTAGAACAGGAATTGTCAAATGCCCAGCGCGCACGGATGCGCAGCGCCTATCGGGAAGTGGGCGCAGACGCCGTTTCTGGATTTCGCCAAGTGCTTGAGGCGATGATGGATCCAGAAATGAAGCGTGCCTATTGGCAATTGCGTGATACCGAGGAGACAGACCGATGAATGCTCATCTTCTTATTGTTGACGATGATGAGCGTATCAGATCGCTGTTAAAGCAATTTTTGTTACGCAATGGATTTTTAGTCAGTGCTGCACGCGATGCAATGCACGCCCGAAAAATCCTGTCTGGTTTAGATTTCGACATGATCATTCTGGATGTAATGATGCCTGGTGAAGATGGCGTTAGCCTGACGAAATACATCCGCGAAACCCGTCAGACGCCCATTTTGCTGTTAACTGCAAAGGGCGATACAGAGGATCGCATTGTTGGGTTAGAGGCAGGCGCAGATGATTATCTGTCAAAACCGTTTGAGCCCAAAGAGTTGCTGTTGCGCATCAACGCAATTTTGCGCCGCGTGCCTGAACCAAAAATTACGCAGGTGACACCAACAATTTTGCATCTGGGGATATGTCGGTATGATATTGCGCGTGGTGAACTGTGGCAGGGTGATCAATTGGTACGATTGACAGGGACAGAACATCAATTGATGAAAATTTTTGCAAGTTCAGTGAGCGCACCTGTTTCCCGCGCCCAGTTGGTTTCTGAACTTGGGCGCGATGAAAGCCAAGCACAAGATCGCGCGATTGATGTCCAAATTACGCGCCTGCGGCGCAAGCTAGAGGCCAACCCGAAAGAGCCGAGATACCTTCAAACTGTTCGGGGTGCAGGATATATGTTGGTTAACGATTAGGTAACACACGCACCGACGTTATACCGATGCGAAACTGACGTAAAACACACCTGCGTTTTAGGCCGATTTGATACTGGCCGTGACGTAATTTACCGACAAATCCCGATCAGATAATTTCCAGCCCCAGGTGATCGGATTAAACACAAACCCTTTGCGATCCACAGGCTCTAGGCCTGCATCTGAGATAAGCGTATACAATTCATCGGGCGTTATAAATTTTGACCATTCATGTGTCCCCTTGGGCAACCAGCGCATCACGTATTCCGCCCCCACAATCGCCATTGCGAAACTTTTGGCATTGCGATTGATTGTTGAGCAAACCATCAAACCACCGGGGCGCAATAATTTTTGACAGGCCGTCAAATAGGCAAGCGGATCTGCCACATGTTCCACAACTTCCATATTTAGAACGATATCAAAGACTTCACCGTTTTCGGCCAATTCCTCGGCCGTTCCAAAACGATAGTCGATGTCCAACCCCGACTGGCGGGCGTGTGCCTCGGCCACGGGGATGTTGCGTGCTGCTGCATCCACGCCAACGACAGTTGCGCCCAAACGCGCCATCGGTTCGCACAGCAATCCGCCGCCGCAGCCAATATCCAAAATACGCAGACCCTGAAACGGATTGGGGGCGTTTAGATCGCAATTAAATTCGCCCGCGATTTGGGTCGTGATATAATCCAATCGACATGGGTTTAGCATATGCAGTGGCTTAAATTTTCCGTGGGGATCCCACCATTCTGCCGCCATTGCCTCAAATTTTGCAACTTCTAATGGATCAACGGTCGTATCTGAGGCTTGCATTTTCATCTCCGTCTGGTTTTCTTGGGTTTAGATCACATATAGGACGTATATGGACAACCGATCAGAGCAAAAAGCAGAAAATTCTCCGTTATATCCCGCGATTGACCCATTTTCGCAGGAAATGTTGGATGTGGGGGATGGGCATAAGGTGTATTTGGAACAATCCGGCGCGCGGGATGGGCACCCTGTTGTGGTTGTACATGGGGGGCCGGGTGCTGGGTGTAGTGCATCCATGCGCCGGTATTTCGACCCATCAAAATATCGGATCATCATGTTCGATCAACGCGGATGCGGTCGATCGCTGCCCTATGCCAGCATTGAACATAACACAACGTGGGATTTGGTGCGCGATATGGAGCATATTCGTACCCATCTGGGTGTGGACAAATGGGCTGTGTTTGGCGGTAGTTGGGGTGCGACGCTGTCATTGATTTATGCGCAAAGCCATCCCGATTGTGTAAGTCACCTAATTTTGCGTGGCGTGTTCCTAATGACCCAACCTGAATTGGATTGGTTTTATGGCGGGGGCGCGGGTAAGTTTTGGCCCGAGTTGTGGCAGAGGTTTGTTTCCGTTATCCCAGAGGAAGAGCGCGACGATCTGATATCCGCTTATCACAAAAGGTTATTTTCTGGTGATATGCGTGAAGAAATGCGATTTGGCACCACATGGACAAACTGGGAAAATGCGATGGCTTCTTTCCAGTCCAATGGATTCGGCGGGCATTGCCCACCCGCGTATGCACGTACATTTGCGCGGATCGAAAACCATTATTTTATAAATGGCGGGTTTTTGAATCAGGATCAGAAAATTTTGAACAACATGGAGCGGATCCGGCACATACAAGGATACATTGTTCAGGGGCGGTATGACATGATTTGCCCACCTGCAATGGCTTATGAGCTTTCTCGGAAATGGCCACGATGCGATCTTCGTATCATGTCGTATGCAGGGCACGCCATGTCCGAGCCCAAGATTAGTTCGGAACTGGTTTCGGTTATGGATAAACTGCGATTTTAGGTTGATTCAGACGAAATGGGTTGTTTTTCATCGGATCGTCCCGACATATGCTCAAACCAAAAGGAATGGATATGCCCGAAGTAAATCAGGCCGCACTGGATTTTTTGATGACGCGCCGTTCGCGCCCTGCGAAAACGCTTGATCTGCCCGTTCCAGATCGCATCGAATTAATGTCACTGTTAACAGCGGCCGCGCGAACGCCAGATCATGGAAAATTAGAGCCGTGGCGTTTCATTGTTCTATCCCAAGAAAAATTGCGCAGTTTGGCGCAATTGGTATCTGATCGTGGGACCGCATTGGGACATGAGCCAGAGAAAATTGAAAAAGCCCAAGGCACCTATAATACAGGCCACTTGGCCGTTGCAGTCATTGAGGTTCAAAAACCATCCGAGAAAATCCCAGCGATTGAACAAACCTATTCCGCAGGCGCTGTATGCTTGGCATTATTGAATGCGGCACTTGCTTCTGGCTGGGGGGCGAATTGGATTTCTGGGTGGCCATCACATGACCGTGGGTTTGTTCAAGCTGGTCTGGGATTGGCAGAAAACGAACGGGTTGCAGGTATTATTTATCTGGGTACTGCGCGTGCAACCCCACCAGAGCGTCCACGCCCCAATCTAGATGAACTAGTGAGCTGGAAATGAGCCTGATCATGCGCGCAATTGCGCTATCGGTTTTACAGCTTTCTGATCGCCGATTTCAACGAGTTGTTATTAAATCAATCGTTCTGGCGATATTGGCTCTCTGGGCTTTGGCCGTTGGTGGTGGCACAGTTTTGGGGTGGTTTTTTAGTGGCGATTTCACCCTGCCATGGTTTGGAACGATTTCGTTTAGCGGGTCACGGATTGGGTGGGGTGCATTCTGGATAATACTGGGATTATCAGTGTTTTTGATGGTTCCAGTCGCATCAGCCATGTCGGCGTTTTTTGTCGATGATGTTGCCCGCGCAGTCGAAGAACGCCACTATCCAAATACACAGGCAGTATACCAATCAAAGCTGTCAGAAGAGGTTAGAGAAAGCCTAGGGTTTCTGGGTACGATGTTGATTGCAAATCTGATTGCGTTGATTTTTTACGCATTATTTACTGTGTTTGCGCCGATTATTTTTTGGTCACTAAATGGATATTTGATTGGACGCGAATATTTTTATATGGCTGCAAAACGCCACTTGGGGCGCGAAAAAGCATTATCTGCGTTTCGCAATAACCGGTTTCGTGTCTGGATCTGTGGCGTGATCTTGGTCTTGCCGATGAGTGTTCCGTTTTTGAACCTTTTGGTTCCTGTCCTTGCCGCAGCCAGTTTTACCCATCTGTTTCAAGCGTGGATGGCGGGCCATAACGATCAAAGAAATCTAAATCGTCCACTGTGATTGCACCTGAAACAATTATCCCTGCCACGATGGCCCAGATAACCGCGGAAATACCCGTTGTGATCCATGCCTTTTTGCTTAGATAATGATTTTCTGGTGCGCCGGCTTGGGTGCCTTCGACGACATCGCCCAGATCACCCTGTGTTTCAATTTTAAACGGGATAACGATCAGGAATGTCATGAACCAAATGACAGCGAATAAAACTAATGCAGATGTGATTCCCATGCCGATACCCCAATCTTAAACCTGTTCTAATTCGATAAGCGTGCCATTAAAGTCCTTTGGATGCAGGAACAGCACAGGTTTTCCATGTGCGCCAATCTTTGGCTCGCCTGTACCCAATACGCGGGCGCCTGTTGATTTTAGATGATCACGTGCTGATAGGATATCATCAACCTCATAGCAGACGTGGTGGATTCCGCCAGATGGATTTTTATCCAAAAACCCTTGGATCGGGCTGTTTTCGCCCAGTGGGTACAAAAGTTCGATTTTTGTGTTGGGCAGTTCAATAAAAATAACTGTTACACCATGATCTGGTTCATCCTGTGGGGCGCCCACGTTTGCACCCAACGCGCTGCGATACTGATCGGCGGCGGCCTCTAAATCAGGAACGGCGATCGCTACGTGGTTAAGTCGTCCAATCATTTGGTACCCTCTTTGTTTTTTGCATATATGCCGATTTTTTAGACAATTTCAAAGGGGACAGTTCCGCGCAGTCACATTTGTTAACTCTTAATTAGCCTTCCGAACGCAACATGGTAGGGAATCGATAGGAGGTGATGATGGAGAACGATCTGGACCCCTTAAACCTAATGCCGAAACCAACACCAAATCGGCCCTTATTGGGTTTAACGATATTGATCGTAGAAGACAGTCGGTTTTCGTGCGAAGCGATGCGATTTATGGCCTTGCGCAGTGGGGCACGATTAAGGCGTGCCAATAGCATTCAATCAGCAAAGCGTCATTTGCGTGTGTATATGCCGTCGGTAATTATTGTTGATGTCGGGCTGCCTGATGGATCTGGTTTAGATCTAATACGCGAATTGTCGAACACGAGACCAAGGGTTGCTGCACTAATCGGCACCAGCGGAGATGAGTTGCACCATACTGCAACGTTAAAAGCTGGTGCTGATGTATTTATTTCTAAGCCTTACGAAAGCTTGGCATCGTTTCAACAAACGCTGCTTAACTTATTTCCTGGTTCCGAACCCCTTGGCCTGCGTTTGGTTTCAAATGACATGGTGCATCCAGATCCAGCGGCACTACGTGATGATTTGTATCATGCTAAATCATTAATTGAGCATGAACCAAACAAGCCAATGTGTGATTATTTACGTCAGTTTTTAACAGGCGTCGCAAAAAGTGTTGGAGATACCCATCTAGAGCGTGCAGCGCAAAATGAACCGATTGAGGATTTAGGAGTCATCATTGATCAAAAAATTCGAGAGGTGCGAATATTTTAGCGATCTTGTATTGGATCTGATTGGGCAAGTACCAATCGCGTTAGATTGCGCAGGCTCTCTTTTTGATGGCCAGCAGCGTTAAAATTGGATGGTGACAGCCAGGCACTGAATGCCTCTTTTAGTGCGGGCCATTCGCTATCAATGGCAGCAAACCAGGCGGTATCTCGATTACGTCCTTTTACCACGGTTGCTTGGCGGAAAATTCCTTCATAGCTCAGACCAAGCCTTTGAGCCGCGCGCCGCGATGGTAAATTCAACGCGTCACATTTCCACTCAAAACGCCGATACCCATTTTCAAAGGCCCATTTCATCATCAGAAAAAATGCTTCTGTTGAAATGGGTGTGCGTTGTATGCTGGGCGAAAGGCATATATGGCCAAGTTCGATACTGCCCGCGTTTGGGTCAATGCGCAGATATGATTGCACACCAAAATATTCGCCCGTTTGGATATTTTGTATCGCTAAGAAATATGGATCTGACTGTTTGGCGAGTTCGGAAACAAACCGAAAATACTGCGCAGACGAATTAAAGGGACCATAAGGCAGGTAATCCCAGATGTGATCATGATCGCTGTATGCCCGAAATAAATGCGCAGCATGATCGGCAGCACATAGGCGAACCAATCGAGTGTATTGTCCCGCTAGATGTTGAAAGTTGGGGACGTTTGGAGTTTTCCAGTTCACCACAACATCACCCAATTTGCTTTGTTTCACCGTTTACCTTCCGACATATTTTGTGCGCTAACAGTAGGTATCGGTGTCGATGCCGTCAATCAATCCCATTTCCAGCGTATGCAGTAGGACTTGTTCATGTTTGCGTTATTTACACGAATGTGTGCGACGTTGTTTTCGAGCGTGATTGGGAAAGTTTCATAATAACGGCCGGCTGCAGTATTATAATGATGTTCCCAGACGTGTGCTGGCAAATCGTCGCCGTTGAAATGAACCCAATAATTAATAGTACCTATCGGTTGGGCCTCAAGAACGCTAAGCCATTCAATATTTTCAGGAAACACACCTACATAATCGGCGGTCTTTTTAACAGTAATTGTTTCACCTGGTTGTAACGCAGGATCAATTATTTTCGTAGAAGCAGTATTGACGCCGACACGTTCGTGTACGTCAAATGGCTCTCCATCCACGCGGATATTTTCGACTTTTCCACTCGTTGTATAATATTCTGAGACAAACTCGGTCATTGGGCGATATATTGCTTCCAATACAACGGTATCTTCAACAAGGGCATCAATTCGATTTTCGCTTAAATATAGATTTCTAGTAAAACTCCGATAAAAGTAATTGAGGTTCAGCCCATCCTT
>CAXABH010000022.1:0-11855 GCA_963966925.1 uncultured Rhodobacterales bacterium | reverse complement strand
GGTGATAAACCTGTTAGTATTGAAAAAGCCTTGCGGGATGAGCCTCGATTGAAAGAAGAGGCAAAAGCAGAAGAGGTTGTTGATCGTCTATTGACCTACGGTCAGCAGGTCGAGGGGTTACTGCGAAATGCATCTACTCACGCAGCGGGTGTTGTGATCGGTGACAGGCCCCTTGATGCGCTGGTTCCGTTGTACCAAGATCCGCGTTCCGACATGCCTGCCACGCAATTTAACATGAAATGGGTGGAACAGGCCGGCTTGGTTAAGTTCGATTTCTTGGGCCTAAAAACTTTGACCGTCATCCAGAACGCAGTTGACCTGATTGTAAAATCTGGGCGTCAGCTGCATATCGCGGAAAACGGCAGTGAACTTTATAAACCAGCTGAAGGTGCAGAAAACCAGATAAACGCTATCCCATTAGATGATGAACCCACCTATGACCTTTATTCTGCAGCCAAAACTGTAGCTGTGTTTCAGGTGGAAAGTTCGGGAATGATGGATGCGCTAAAGCGCATGAAACCTACCTGTATCGAAGATATTGTTGCATTGGTTGCGCTGTACCGACCAGGTCCGATGGAAAATATTCCAACCTATTGTGAAGTAAAGAACGGCAAGAAAAAGCGTGAATCCGTTCACCCCTTGATCGATCACATTCTGGAAGAAACTCAAGGCATCATTGTTTATCAGGAACAGGTGATGCAAATCGCCCAGGTGATGGCGGGATATTCATTGGGTGGTGCGGATTTGTTGCGTCGTGCGATGGGTAAAAAAATCAAAGAGGCGATGGACGCCGAACGCCCAAAGTTTGAAAAAGGCGCGGCGGAAAACGGGGTTGAGGCAAAAAAGGCAAGCGAAGTTTTCGATCTACTCGAAAAATTTGCGAACTATGGATTTAACAAATCACACGCGGCTGCATATGCTGTGGTGTCCTATCAAACCGCGTGGTTAAAGGCGAATCATCCCGTTGAATTCATGGCGGGTGTTATGAATTGCGATATCCATTTAACTGATAAGCTGGCTGTTTATTTCGAAGAGGTACGCAAGGGTTTGGGACTGAAATATGTGCCACCCTGTGTAAATCGATCTGAGCCGAGTTTTGATGTTGTTGATGGCGCGCTGGTCTATGCGTTGGGCGCGTTGAAAAATGTCGGGATAGAGGCGATGCGCCTAATTACACAGGCGCGTGCTGACAAACCTTTCGTCAGCCTATTTGATTTTGCGCGACGTGTTGATTTGAAACGTGTTGGTAAACGCCCCTTGGAAATGTTGGCGCGGTCAGGGGCATTTGATGTTTTGGATGCGAATCGTCGCCGTGTGTTTGAAAGCCTGGAAGGTTTGGTGTCATACTCTGCCGCCATCGCAGAACAAAAATCCTCAAATCAGGTGTCATTGTTTGGAGAGGCGGGTGAAGATTTGCCTGAACCACGCCTTGCACCTGTGACAGATTGGTTGCCAGCTGAACGTTTATCTGAGGAGTTTCGCGCAGTCGGGTTCTATTTATCGGGCCATCCGTTGGATGATTATTTGGTCGCCTTGAAACGTAAGGGTGTGATGACGCTGGACGAGGTCATGCACAAAGCGCAATCAGGACCAACCGTTGCAAAATTGGCCGGTGTTGTTGCGGGTCGACAGGAACGCAAATCTGCGCGTGGTAATCGATTTGCATTCTGCCAATTATCGGATCCGACTGGCGCATTCGAAGTGACGCTGTTTTCAGAGGCGCTGGAAAAATCGCGTGAACATTTAGAAACGGGTCAAAAGGTCGTCATTACGGCCGAAGCCACGATGGAAGCTGATCAACTTAAACTGCTCGGCCGTTCTGTTGCACCGGTTGATATTGCTGTGGCGGATTTAGGGTCCAAGGGACTGCGCATTTTTGTCGAGGCAGAGGCCGCCTTTCCTGCGATTTCCTCAGTTTTGGATCAGGCAAATTCACAGTCGGGCACCAAGGGTCCCGTTTTCCTATGTCTGATGAACCCGGAACTGCCTGGAGAGGTTGAATTAGATGTGGGCCATGATTTCGTTGTAAATCCTCAGATTAAGGGCGCACTCAAGTCGCTTCCTGGTGTTTTAGAGGTCGAGGACGCCTGATCGTCGCGGTCATACAAACCCACTGTACCATCTGGAATTTTGACGATATGCCTAGACGATGAGGCGCATCGCAATACTTATATGCCAAGGCAGAGGCTATGACTGATCAATTCCGCATAACAATCGCACAATTGAACCCAACAGTTGGGGATTTGCAGGGCAATGCCGCAAAGGCAAAGCAGGCATGGTTGCAAGGTGCGCAACAGGGCAGTGATTTTGTGACGCTGCCTGAAATGTTCATTACGGGGTATAATACCCAAGATTTAGTGATGAAACCTGCGTTTCAAAATGATGCGATGGCTGCGGTGCGCGCATTGGCAAAGGACTGCGCAGATGGTCCCGCGTTGGGCATTGGTGGCCCGTGGGTGGAAGATGGGGCGTTGTTTAACGCTTATTTCATCCTGAATGGTGGAGATATCCAGGCAATCGTCAAGAAACATCATTTACCTAATGAAACAGTGTTTGATGAAGTTCGTATTTTTGAACCCGGCCAAGTCAGTGGACCATATGTGATCAATGGTGTGCGCATCGGCAGCCCCATTTGTGAAGATGCATGGCATCAGGATGTTGTTGAAACGCTTGAGGAAACGGGTGCAGAGTTTTTGTTCATTCCAAATGGATCGCCCTATTATCGCGGTAAGTTGGATGTTCGCCTGAATTTGATGGTGTCGCGGGTTGTCGAAAGCGGTTTGCCTTTGATCTATTTGAACCTGACAGGCGGACAAGACGATCAAATATTTGATGGATGCAGTTTTGCGTTGAACCCTGGCGGTGAACTGGCCGCAATGTTGCCGATGTTTGAAGAAAGCATAACGCAACTTACGCTTAATCGTACGGATCAAGGGTGGCGCATTGCCGATACGGTGAAATCCAAGGTTCCAGATCAGCTTGAGTCAGACTATTTCGCAATGACGATTGCGCTGCGGGATTACTGTGCCAAGTCTGGATTTGGCAAAGTTTTGTTGGGTCTTTCAGGTGGGGTTGATAGCGCGTTGGTTGCGACAATTGCCGCAGATGCACTGGGCGCTGAAAATGTCCGTTGTATCATGCTGCCTTCTGAATATACATCCGATGAATCTCTTGCCGATGCCAGGGATATGGCTGAAAACCTTGGCTGCCGATATGATTACCTGCCCATTGCCCAGGGACGCGCAGCGATCACGCATACTCTTGCGCCACTGTTCGAAGGGACCGATCCAGATTTGACAGAAGAAAACATTCAATCCCGTTTGCGTGGTTTATTGTTGATGGCTGTTTCCAACAAATTCGGAGAAATGCTTTTGACCACTGGAAATAAATCCGAAGTCGCCGTGGGCTATGCAACAATCTATGGCGATATGGCGGGTGGGTATAATCCGATTAAGGATCTGTATAAAACCCGTGTATTTGACGTTTGTCGTTGGCGGAATCAGGAACACCGCGATTGGATGCAGGGTCCAAAGGGGGCTGTGATTCCCATAAACATCATCGAAAAGCCACCAAGTGCAGAGTTGCGACCAGACCAAAAAGACAGCGATAGTTTGCCTGATTATTATGTTTTGGATGGCATTCTTACGATTCTGGTCGACCAAGACGGATCGATTGACGATTGTGTTTCTGCAGGTTTCCCCAAAGAGGATGCTCTGCGTGTGCAACACTTGCTGTATATCAGCGAATACAAACGGTTCCAATCTGCCCCAGGCGCGCGTTTATCGCCCAAGGCATTTTGGTTGGATCGTCGTTATCCAATTGTGAACCGTTGGCGTGATCGGTAATCTGCATTAATTATCATTGATGTCATGATCAAAGGTTTTCACATTCCCCTTGGGCAGTTTGAAAAACTGTCGCAGTAATATCCAACTGATCAATGACGCAATCGCAAACAGCAGCATTAGATATTGCGCAGACATGGTTATCCCAAGTGCAAGCGTAATCCCCGTGACGATGGCCCCCAAACCAAAGCCTAGGAACAAATAGGATGGCATCACCAATTCAAGCAACATGAAAATGATGCCAAATGCGACCCATGCCCACCATGTTTCAATGATTGCCATTATCCGCGTCCCTTCAACATTTTAAATGCATCTGCGAAGGCATCCAATGCGTTTGCAGGCAGGATAACTGTCTGATTCCCTGCGCTATTACCGACGTTTGTTAATGCTTCGACTTGTTTCAGCGCCACTTGATATTGCGCGGCCTCAATGCCGTTTTCAGCGATTGCTTTTGCAACCACGGATGTTGCGAACGCCTCAGCTTCTGCTTGGATGCGGCGCGCTTTGGCAATTTGCTCGGCTTCATAGAGTTGCGCGTCTGCGGCTAATTCAACTGCACGCTTTTGCCCCTCGGCCTCGGTAACCTGGGCGCGGCGCGCGCGTTCGGCGTTCAACTGCTGTAACATTGCGGCGCGGGTTGCGTCATCCAAATTGACATCTAGGATCTCGGCACGGGTGACTTCGATGCCCCAGTCATCCACCATGGTTGCAACAGATCCACGAATTTTTTCGATCAGATCATTGCGGTTTGATTGAACCTCATCCAATTCAAGTTTACCGATTTCACTTCGAACAATACCCGCAACTGTTGTTGCAATGGCGTCATCAACATCGCGTATCCGATATACGGTTTTTTCCGGCTGTGTGATGCGATAAAAGACACTTGTTTCCACTTTGACCAAAACGTTGTCTGCTGTAATGGCATCCTGCATTGCTGTGGGCAATTGACGTTCCAAGACTGAAATTTTGTGCGCCACGCGATCCAGATAAGGAACGATTATGTTGATACCTGGCCCTAAAACACTGTGCAGGCGGCCAAACCGTTCAACTACGTGTTTTTCTGATTGCGGCACAATGCGCACGCCCAAAACAACGGCCGAAATAATCGCAACTGCCAGTAGGACAATTACAATATTTTCACCTAATAGCTGAAATATTAATTCTGGTAAAACTGCGTCGTTCATCTCTAAAGCTCCTTAATAAGCTAAATGAAAGATGTGCATTTATTGATTGTGGGTCAAGGATTGGTTGGTCTGGCACAATAGCTTTGGTATAGATGTGGCATGTCTGCTTTGTGTCGTGATTGTACGAATATAACAAATACCACTGTGCGATGTGCGCATTGCGCGTCACCCCGTGTTTTCACCCATCCCGAGCTTTTTACGCTTGGGATCGCACATATGGATTGTGATGCGTTTTATGCAAGTGTTGAAAAACGCGACAATCCTGAATTGGCGGACAAACCCGTGATCGTGGGTGGCGGACGGCGGGGTGTTGTGTCAGCGGCCTGTTATGTGGCGCGCATTCGCGGTGTGAAATCAGCCATGCCAATGTTTCAGGCGCTGAAGAAATGTCCTGATGCCGTTGTCGTCAAACCACGGATGCAAGTTTATGCAGAGGTTTCAAAAGAAATTCGCAAGATGATGGAGGATTTAACACCTGCGATTGAACCCTTGTCCTTGGATGAGGCATTTTTGGATCTGCGCGGGACCGAAAAATTGCATGGGTACCCGCCGGCTGTGATGTTGGCGCGTTTGGTGAAACGGATGCGGGATGAATTGGGCATTGGGGGATCTATCGGTCTTTCGCATAATAAATTTTTGGCGAAAATCGCCTCGGACTTGGATAAACCCCAGGGCTTTGCCGTGATTGGGCAGGCGGAGACTCAGCAGTTTTTAAACGATAAACCTGTCCGTTTAATTTGGGGTGTGGGCGCAACAACGCAAGACGCATTGGAACGTGCAGGGATAAGACTGTTTTCTGATCTACTCAGGTGGGAGAGAGAGGATTTGAATGCCCGCTTTGGGTCAATGGGAGAACGTTTATGGCATCTGGCGCGTGGTCAGGATAAACGCCGGGTTTCTCGAAATGCTCCGATTAAGTCGATTTCAAACGAAACTACCTTTTTCGAAGACACCGCCGATCGTGAAGTTTTATTGGGCCATCTGTGGCGAATGTGCGAAAAGGTGACAGATCGCGCCAAAGCACGTGAATTAGCGGGTGCAGTTGCAACGTTAAAATTAAAGACAACCAAACACGGAGTTTTGACGCGACGTGTGACCCTGCGCGATCCAACGCAAATGGCCGAAACCCTGTTTCAGGCGACGCAAGCGTTGTTTGATCAGGTGGAACACAAACAAGGGTATCGTTTGATCGGTGCGGGCCTATCGCAATTGCATCGTGATACCTATGCCGATCGTACCCCTGATTTGCTTGATCCGACTGCTGCACAGCGCGCCACAATTGAACGGGCGCGCGATGAAATTCGTAAGAAGTTTGGAAGTGACGCAATTATTAAGGGTCGTAGTTTGCGTTAGATCACTCTGCGGCGAGTGGAAGTTCAGGTGCACCCAGACGTGCGACCGACTTAAACGCCTGTTTAAGTTTATCACGGGTTTCTGCGAATTGCTCGCTGGGCGCAACTTGGGCTTCATTCAAATAAATAGCGCGATCGATTTCAATCTGGATGGCATGCTGGTTGGTTGATGGGCGTCCATACTGCTGGGTTATAAAGGCCCCAGCAAACGGTGTATTGCGCGCGGTTCTGAGGCCAGCGTTTGCAAAACAGGCTTCAACTTCTTCGACCAAAGCGCGTGATGCTGATGACCCATGGCGATCCCCAATTACGATTTCTGGGGCTTTCACCAGTTTCGAAGGTGAGGAGACGGCATCATGAGGCATAGAATGCACATCGATTAACACACTGTATCCATGACGCAATTTGGCAGCCTCTAGCAGTGTAAGCAGCGCTTTATGATAGGGGTGCCAGTAAGTATTCAGGCGATCTTTGGCCTCTTGCATTGGGATTTTACCGCGATAGATCGGGCGACCGTTTGCAACGACGCGGGGTATGACGCCAAGGCCTGATGAAATTCGGGGATTTTGCCCCCGCGTTTGTGCCCCATTTACTATGGCTGGATCCAGTTCATCCGCTGCTCTATTCAAATCAACAAACGCACGCGGCGCATGTGCCAGCAAAAGTGGCGCACCAAAGTCCGTAACATAGTCGATCAGCTGATCAACAAAGGCATCTTCAGAGGATCGCAGGATCAAAGGATCGAGAATCGATTGCCCCTTAAATGTGTTGGAATAATCGCGACCGCTATGGGGTGATGCAAAAACAACAGCAGATTCCCATGCTTTTGGGGTCAATATCCTGTATGCAGTAGTGGTTTGTGGCCTAATATCCATATAAGTCACCATAGACTAAAAACATTCTGGTGCAAAAGCCCTTGATCCTCTGGGAACAAGGTTTTATAGACCCACCACCGGCGCGGGAAATCCGCGCCCCATTTTTTGGGGCTCGCTCGTTACGGTATGGGCGGTTAGCTCAGCGGTAGAGCACTACGTTGACATCGTAGGGGTCACTGGTTCGATCCCAGTACCGCCCACCATGAATTCACTGCCTCAATCCTGAGGCGTTATGCCAATGGCGCATTTGACGCGCCGCGAATGAAGGAGACGGCCATGAAGGTCAAAAACTCACTCCGCTCGCTGAAGCAACGTCACCGCGACTGCCGTGTCGTGCGCCGTAAGGGCCGCGTATACGTCATTAACAAGACGCAACGCCGCTTCAAAGCCCGTCAGGGTTAAGAGCTTTGTCCCACTTGGGACCCTAAAAAAACCCCGCCTTTGAGCGGGGTTTTTTTGTATCTGTATCGTGTCGGTAAAACGTCGGTATCACTTCGGTGCGAAGGTTAATGAATTTTAAAATTGAACGGATGCGGCTCTATGTCTCGTACGTCCTCCGCATTTTGATGTTACGGTTTGGTGACCGCGTTCAAACGTCGGTTACGCATATATTTAAAAAATAACATATGTCTGGGATACTATAAGAAGGAGACATTCCATGGATCACAATCAGCAAGCCGTGAAGAAAATGAGCGATAAGCAAATGTTTGCCCTTGGTTTATTCGCAGCGACCACAATCGTTTCTCTTTTGCTGACGGCCATGAATGTGCGCGCGGTGATCGAACATGGATGGCAGGTTGTCGTGCTGTGCCAAATGCCGATGGCGTTGACTGGATTTTACCTTGGCTACACATTGATGACGGCGGGGCGCAAAGAAGGGTTGAACTCTGATTAAGTGATTGCGCGTTGCGCCAAACGTGTTGCGGCCCACCTATTTAAATTCGGCGATCACATCCAAGGCTGCCTTGCGTGGATCATCCGCGCGCCAAATGGGGCGACCAACGACGATGTGATCTGATCCGTTTTTAATGGCATCACCCGGTGTTGTGACACGTTTTTGATCGCCCAAATCGGCCCCCGCAGGGCGCACGCCCGGGGTCACGATCAAACGGCCTGCTGATTCCGGCAATGCACGGATCAATCCCGATTCTTGGGGGGATGCGATTACGCCATCGGCACCCGCATCAAATGCACGGCCAGCACGTTCTGTAACCAAATCAGGGATATCCCCATCCTTAATCATCGCATTGTCCAAATCTGTGCGATCAAGCGACGTCAAAATCGTGACCGCCAAGATTTTCAGATTGCTGCCTGCGGCCCCTTCCTTGGCGGCACGCACAACATGCGGATCGCCATGCACCGTAAGAAAATCCAAATCATACTGGGCAATGCCGCGCACCGCCGCCTCAACCGTGGCGCCGATGTCAAAGAACTTCATATCCAAAAAGATGCGCTTGCCATGTTCCTGTTTCAGTTCGTTGGCAAGAGCAAGTCCGCCGCCCGTTAACATGCCCAGGCCAATTTTATAAAAATTGACCGCGTCGCCAATTTTACTCGCTAAATCCAAACCCTGAACGACATTTGGAACATCTAGGGCAACAATTAAACGATCATCTGACATTGGGCGCTCCTTTGAAAATGTGTCCCTGCTTTGTCAGAGCGTGATCAATTGGTCAAGCAACGCGCGACATAAGCATATCGTGAACTGTCATGCTGATCACTTCGGTTGGCAATTGGTTCCCAAGGCGCAGTTTGCGTTTGGCTTCTGCGATCATCGCGGCCTGAGGCATTGTTAGTTCAGCCTGCGTTTCAGGTTGGATGGTCACTTCGACATGAATTTGCCCTTGGTTCGTATCAAAGCTGACCAGTCCAAAGATAGTTTGATGATCCTCAAGTCTACGTACGTTTGACGCGCGTGAAGTAATTATGTGCATTCCTTTATCCTTTTGGTGTGTTGTATTTGTATTAACGATCCAAAAAAATAGCATTTTAGCCCGATGGGTAAATTTTTTACAAAATCTTGATCAGATAGGTTTGAATCCCCATATGCAGGCAGAGGCCAAAGATTACGTGCCGATGTCGGGCGTAGGAAAACGGTGCTTAGAAGAGGAGATTACCCATGGACTTAAGCAAGTTCACGGAGCGTGCGCGCGGGTTCATCCAGGCGGCACAAACCATCGCAATCCGCGAAAACCATCAACGTATATTGCCAGAGCATATTTTAAAGGCGCTGTTGGATGATGATCAGGGGTTTGCATCCAATTTGGTCACGCGATCAGATGGGGATGCAAAAGTGGTTCGTGATCATGTCGCAACGACACTGGCAAAATTGCCTAAGGTCGAAGGTGGCGCACAGGCCTATGTTGATAATCAAACCGTCAAAGTGATCGGTGAGGCCGAAGATTTGGCCAAAAAGGCAGGGGATCAATTTGTTCCTGCCGAACGAATGCTAACGGCGCTGGCCATCGTGAAATCAGGCGCAAAAGATGCGCTGAAGGCTGGCGGTGTTTCGGCGCAGTCGCTGAACAGTGCTATTAATGACATTCGAAAAGGACGCACTGCGGACAGTGCCAATGCTGAAGAGGGATATGACGCCTTAGGCAAATATGCACAGGATCTGACCGAAGCGGCGCGTGATGGCAAAATAGATCCCATTATTGGGCGCGATGATGAGATTCGCCGCGCAATGCAGGTTTTGTCCCGTCGTACAAAAAACAATCCCGTTTTGATTGGCGAACCCGGTGTCGGTAAAACGGCAATTGCCGAAGGCATGGCGTTGCGCATTGTTAATGGAGACGTCCCAGAATCACTGCGAAACAAAAAGCTGATGGCTTTGGATATGGGCGCACTAATTGCGGGCGCAAAGTATCGCGGTGAATTTGAAGAGCGCCTAAAAGCGATCTTAAATGAAATCGACGCAGCTGCGGGCGAAATCATTTTGTTCATTGATGAAATGCATACTTTGGTTGGGGCGGGTAAAACAGATGGCGCGATGGATGCTGCTAATCTGATTAAACCTGCTCTTGCGCGTGGTGAACTTCACTGTATCGGCGCGACAACTTTGGATGAATATCGCAAATATGTGGAAAAGGACGCGGCGCTTGCCCGTCGATTCCAACCTGTATTAGTAGAAGAGCCCACTGTGGAAGATTCGATTTCCATTCTGCGTGGGATCAAAGAGAAATACGAACTTCACCACGGTGTGCGTATATCTGACAGTGCATTGGTTGCTGCAGCGACGCTGTCACAGCGCTATATCACGGATCGTTTCCTGCCAGACAAAGCGATCGATTTGGTGGATGAAGCCGCCAGCCGCCTGCGCATGGAGGTCGATAGCAAACCAGAAGAGTTGGACGCGCTAGATCGTGAAATCCTGCAAAAGCAGATCGAAGCAGAAGCGCTGCGATTAGAGGATGATACCGCTTCTATTGATCGTCTGGCGACATTGGAAAAGGATCTGGCCAATCTTCAAGATCGCAGCGCTACAATGACTGCTCAGTGGCAGGCGGAACGCGATAAGCTCGCCTCGGCCCGTGATCTGAAAGGACAGTTAGACCGCGCCCGTGCAGATTTAGAAATCGCAAAACGCGAAGCAAATTTGGCACGCGCTGGTGAGCTGTCCTATGGAATTATTCCGCAGTTGGAAAAACAACTGAATGACGCCGAGAATCGCGAGGATGAGGGCATGATGGTCGCTGAAACCGTTCGCCCCGAACAAATTGCATCGGTCGTAGAACGATGGACCGGTATTCCGATGTCCAAGATGTTAGAAGGCGAACGTGACAAGCTTTTGCGGATGGAAGATGCGTTGCATAACCGGGTGATCGGTCAAAACCTGGCGGTTGGCGCGGTATCCAATGCGGTCCGTCGTGCGCGGGCAGGGTTGAACGATGAAAACCGTCCGCTTGGTTCGTTCCTTTTCCTTGGGCCGACAGGCGTTGGTAAAACCGAATTGACCAAGGCGCTGGCGTCCTTCCTTTTTGATGACGACACGGCGATGGTACGCATTGATATGTCTGAATTCATGGAAAAACACGCAGTGTCCCGGTTAATCGGCGCGCCTCCTGGATATGTTGGATATGATGAAGGTGGCGTTTTGACCGAAGCTGTGCGACGTCGCCCTTATCAAGTGGTTTTGTTTGATGAGGTGGAAAAAGCGCATCCCGATGTGTTCAATGTCCTGTTGCAGGTGTTGGATGATGGACAACTAACCGATGGGCAGGGACGCACAGTTGATTTCAAACAGACGCTGATTATCCTCACCTCAAACCTTGGGGCCCAAGCGCTTAGCCAGGTGCCCGATGGGGCCGATAGTGCAGATGCCAAGCGCGATGTCATGGATGCGGTGCGCGCCCATTTCCGTCCCGAATTTTTGAACCGTCTGGATGAAACTATCATCTTTGATCGGCTGGGCCGTGGGGATATGGATGGGATTGTCGATATTCAACTTGCCCGTTTGCAAAATCGTCTTGTGGGTCGCAAAATCACGCTGGCCTATGATGCTGCTGCGAAAACATGGCTTGCGGATGAGGGATATGATCCCGTCTTTGGTGCACGTCCTTTGAAACGTGTGATCCAACGCGCACTACAGGATCCATTAGC